>CAZJRH010000219.1:0-2232 GCA_964548215.1 uncultured Nitrospirota bacterium | reverse complement strand
CGGGCCGGGGTCACTCGGGGAATCTCTTTTGGCAACACCGGCATCACCGGCGCCGCGGCCGCTCGCGGCGTTACTTTCACTGGAGTTGTACTCACCGACGGTCGGTAGAACTTGCCGGGCACAGAGAACGCCGCTCCTGACTTCCCGTAAGCCGGCCGCTGAGACGGTGCGCCCCCTGGGTGTGTTTTCATCGGCGGGCGATAGGGCTTGCCGGAAGAAAAGGAGCCGGCCCCCGGCTTCCTGTACGGCGGCCGCTGCGACGCTGCGCCCGTGGAATGGGGTTTCATCGATGGGCGAAAGGGCTTGCCGGAAGAAAAGGAGCCAGCGCCCGGCTTTTTGTACGGTGGCCGCTGGGATGGTGCGCCAGTGGAGTGGGGTTTCATCGGCGGGCGACGGGGCCTATCGGAAGGAGCGGAGGCGGCTCCCGCCTTGACCTGCGCGTGCCGTTTTGGCGGTATGCGAATCATTGTCCACCCAGAATGGCGCCTGCCGCAATCGGATGGCCGGCCAGAAATTCGGCCGTGGTCATCCGACGACGATTCGACAACTGCAGCTCATGAATCACCAGGCACCCCGTGCCGGCCGCCACCTCGAGGCCGCCTGTGCCCGTGTGGACGGCCGAAATCATCCCGGGCGTCCATTGCCCAGGCCGGCGATCGGCGACAGTCGCGTGCCAGATCCGCCACGGCTGATCGCCATGGCTGGTCCAGGCGCCCGGCCAGGGGTCTGTGCCGCGGATCAAATGCACAATCTCCCGGGCCGGACGATTCCAGACGATCTGCCCGTCCGTCTTTTTCAGTAACGGGGCATCGGTCGCCCGCGTGGAATCCTGCGGCGCCGGCGTCAGCGCGCCGCGCATCCACGGATCGAGCGTCTTCATCAGCAGCGCCGCGCCGATCGTCGACAGACGGTCGGCCAGCCCACCGGCTCGCTCGTCCGGCCCGATGTCGACCGTTTCCGTCATGAGGATCGGCCCCGTGTCCATGCCTTCATCCATCAACATCGTCGTCACGCCGGTTCGCGTCTCCCCGCGCATGATCGCCCATTGAATCGGCGCCGCCCCGCGATAGGCGGGCAGCAGCGATGCATGGACGTTGATGCAGCCCTTCGGTGGAATCTCCAACAACACCTTCGGCAGAATCTGCCCGAACGCCACGACGACCATCAACTCGGGCCGCAGCGCCCGGATCTGCTCGATCGCCTCGGGCGCCTTCACCCGCCCCGGCTGCAACACCGGGAGGCCGCGGCGCTTGGCCGCCACGTTGACCGGCGACGGCGTGACCGTCTGCCCCCGCCCCTTCGGCCGGTCGGGCGCCGTGATCACATGGAGTTCGACGCCACTGTCGGCCAGCGCCTCCAGGCTCGGCACGGCGAAGGCCGGCGTACCCATAAAAAGCACTCGCATTGTCACGTCGAATCGTCCGACTCCTCGGTCGTCCGGGCGCGCTTGCGATGGCGCCGGAGAAAAATATTCCGTTTCAAACTGCTGATCCGGTCAATCAAAAGATGGCCGTCCAGATGATCGGTCTCGTGCTGAAACAGGCGCGCGAGCAACCCCTCGCCTTCCAGCGTCACCGGCTGTTGCGCCCGGTCCAGCCCCTGAATTTTGACCCAGTTGGCCCGCCGGACGGCCGTGCGATAGTCTGGCACGCTCAGACATCCCTCTTCATCCGACTGCGCGCCCCGCCGCTCCAGAATCGTGGGATTGATCAGCACCTTCGGCTCCAGTTTTCCATCGGAATGGCCAATGTCATAGACAAAGAGCCGCAGCGGCACACCCACTTGCGGCGCAGCCAGCCCGATGCCCGGCACCGCATACATCGTCTCGATCATGGCGTCGATCAATCGCTCCAGCTCCCGGTCGAACTGCTCGACGGGTTTCGCCGTCTGCCGCAGGACCGCCTCAGGAAATTCTCGAATGCGCAGCGTCATTGCCGTAGCGCTTCCCCTCGAAAAACCCCCGTATTGCGCGGTCATTGTGACATGCGTCCCTCTTCAAAATCAATACGTTTGCATTTACGGTAGTGGGCCAGTTTCATTTGAAAAATAGGGACACGTCCCAATTGTGCCACGTCCGCGCTCACGGCGTGTTACTGACCGAAGACAATTGGGACGTGTCCCCATTTTTCGTGGGCAGCAGACGGACGGGATGAAACTGACCCACTACCGCATTTACCTTGACACGCTTTAAACCGCTCTGTTAGCATGCTGCCGCGGGGTGGAGCAGTCCGG
>CAZJRH010000218.1:0-1534 GCA_964548215.1 uncultured Nitrospirota bacterium | reverse complement strand
GGCACAAAGAACACAAAGATTTTTCTTTGTGCGCTTTGTGTTCTTTGTGGTGAAAAAATCTTTACGGATAAAAGCTGTCAACGGATTTTGACTTTTATTCTGAATTATTCGTAGCGCGGCTTTTGACCGCAACCAAAACTGCACCACAAAGGCCACAAAGAACACAAAGTTTTTTTCTTTATGCGCTTTGCGTTCTTTGTGGTTTAAACTTTATGAATAATACAAAACTAAGGAATCAATGAATCTCACTGAAGCTTTGAAAATGGCTTTGGCCGCCATCCAAGCCCAGAAACTCCGTTCGCTGCTGACTTTGATCGGCATCATTGCCGGCGTGGCCTCGATCATTGCGGTGATGACCGGCATCTCGGTCATTCAGAATACGATGGAAAAAGAAATGAGTGTGTTGGGCACCACGACTTTCCAAGTCCAGAAATGGCCGGCCGGCGGGTTCAACCACAACGCGGACTGGCGCAAAATTCAGCGCCGCAAGCCGGTGACGGTGGCCAACTCGGAAGCGATTCGCGACAAAGTGAGCAGCGTCGATATCGTCGGCGCCGAATTATGGGATTTCGGACATATTGCGAAATACCGCAATGAATCCACTGAAAAAAATTTGACGATCTGCGGCGGTACGCCGGAATATAGCGCCAACAACACCCATTTTGTGGAATCGGGCCGCAACTTGACGAATCAGGATATCAAGGCCGCCAATTTTGTTGTCATCATCGGCCCCACCATCGCGGAGACTTTGTTTCCGTTTACGGATCCGGTCGGGCAGACCATCAAACTCGATGACCGCAAGTACCGCGTCATTGGCGTGCTCGAAGAGAAAAGCTCGTCGATGGGCGGCAATTACGACAACTACAATATCATCCCCATCACCACATTTCAGGAAGTTTATGGGATGCGGGATCAGCGCGGCGACGCACGCTCGGTCAACGTCACCGTGCGCGCAAAAAGTGCGGCGCTGGTGCAGGACGCCATCGAAGAAACGCGGCTGGTGTTGCGCGCCGAACGGCACGTGCCGCCGCGCGAGGAAGATGATTTCACCATCTTCACCAATGACAGCATGATCAAATCATTCAATGAGGCGACGGCCGGCGTCAAGATCGGCGCCTTCGTGGTTGGCATCGTGGCGCTGGTGGTCGCGGGCATCGGCATCATGAACATCATGCTCGTCTCCGTAACGGAACGCACCCGCGAGATCGGCCTCAGAAAGTCATTGGGCGCGAAACGCCGGAATATTCTCACGCAGTTTCTCATCGAGGCCATCGTGCTCTGCAACGTGGGCGGCGTTTTTGGCGTGCTGATCGGCTTCGGTCTGGGCAACATCGTCACGTTCTTCACCGGCTTCGCGGCCTCCGTGCCGATGGAATGGGCCTTTGGCGGCCTGGCTTTCTGCACCATGGTCGGCCTGACCTTCGGCATGTGGCCGGCCATCGTTGCCTCAAAACTCGATCCGGTCAAGGCGTTGAGTTACGAGTAATTGCTCCGCGCGGTTTATTGTGGCTTGAAATGTAAACGCCACTTGTTC
>CAZJRH010000217.1:0-6504 GCA_964548215.1 uncultured Nitrospirota bacterium | reverse complement strand
CTGCGAGGCCGGCGCCATAGGGCCAGCCGCCGGGCGCCACCGCCTGACCGATGGTCGCGCCCACCAGGAGTAGAAGGAGGACGACCAGGCCGAGCAACACGACGGAGCGCCGCTTGTTGGCGGCGATCTCGATGAAAAAGTCGCGGCGGGGCCCGGCGGGTTGGGGCGGCGGCGCGCTCGGCACCCGGGCTTGTCCGCCATCTTGTTGGCGGGCCAAGACGCGCTGGCAGAGATTGCAGATCAGGGCGCCGGGGCGGTTCTCATATCCGCATGTCGGACAGGGAACCCTGGCAGGCGTCATGCGGGCGGCCTAACGGAGATCGACTTTGACCGGCGCTCGATCCGTGTCGGGGATGTTGAAAAATTCCTCCAACTTGAATTGGAAAAATCCGGCGATCACGTTGGAGGGGAACATCTGGATCGTGTTGTTGTAGCCCATCACGCTGTCATTGTAGAACTGGCGGGAAAAGGCGATTTTATTCTCGGTGGAGGTCAGTTCCTCTTGCAACCGGGCGACGTTCTGATTGGCTTTCAGATCGGGATAGTTTTCCGTCAGGGCGAAGAGCGATTTCAGGGCGCCGGTCAGCATGTTCTCCGCCTCGGCGTGCGCTTTCGGACCCTGGGCGTTCATCGCCAGGCTGCGCGCCTGGATGACCCTCTGCAGCGTCTCCTGCTCGAACGACATATAGTCTTTCACCGCCTCGACCAGGTTCGGGATCAGATCATAGCGCCGCTTGAGCTGCACGTCGATCTGGTGCCAGGCGTTTTTGACCTGATTGCGGAGGCCGACCAGCTTGTTGTATGAAAGGATGACCCAGAGGACCAGCGCGCCGACGATTCCGAGAAAGATCAAGCCGCCCATGCCGACTCCTTTCGCCCCGGTTCAACTTGCGTCACTGCAAGCGGTGTGAGCCTAGCACGCCTCCCCGGAACGGTCAAGAAACGGGGCAGACAGCTCCGGCCGGCCGACTTGACGAAATCGCCCCGCGGCCCTATCTTTTCCTATCATGGACATCACGCACGTCGAACGCCAACGTTCCCAACTGCTGCAGTTGGTCCTTGTACTCATCGTGCTCTCCATGGTCACGGTTGTGTTCGTCTCCGTGCTGGATGGCACCGGTCCGCTGATCCCGTCGCTCGGCCTCCTGTCGTTGTTAGCCTGCCTCTATGTTATCAAGAAGGAACAGGGTCTCAAACACCTCCAGGCTGAACTGGTTGAGGAGTTGCTGATGAAGGACAAGCAGGTCGCGCAGCTCGGGCGAGAGTCCAGGGACGCCCGCCATCAGTTGCAGGATGAGCAGGTCAAAAAAGGCGAGGTGGAAGGCCGTCTGCGGGATGTGAGCGGACTCTATCGCTCGATCAGCATGGTGAATAGCTCGCATGACGTGCAGCGCACGCCGGCGCAGGTGTTGAAGGCCGCGCTGGATCTGGTCGGCGCCGACTGCGGCTCGATCATGCTCCTGGACGCGTCGCGGCAGCATCTGTCGATCGTGGCGGCGCAGGGATTGAGCAAGGACGTGCTGGCCACGCCGACGCGCCCCGCGACCGAGGGCATCGCCGGCTGGGTGGCCCAGCATGGCGAGCCGCTGCTGCTGACCGAGGAATTGGCCAAGGAAGAGGAATTCAAGACCCTGATGCGGCACCCCATGGATACGCCGTCGGCGATGTCCGTGCCGTTGCAGGTGCGGGGGCAGGTGATCGGCGTGATCAATTTCCGGATCTCCGACAAGGGAGAGAAGCGGCAATTCACCGATCACGATTTGCGCATGGCGTCACTCTTCTCCCAGCACGCCTCCATCGCCATCGACAACAGCCGGTTGATGATGGCGCTCAAGCAGAGCCAGGCCGCCGCCCAGCCCACGGCCTGATCGACTCCGCTCGTCAGATTTCCCCCGTTCTTCCGTGGATTGACAGTTCGCGCGCCCTGCGCGTATAACCCCCTGATCCATGCCGGACATCGCCGTCATCGTCTTCGATCTGGGCAACGTCATCGTGCGCGTCTCCCACCGGGAGATCGCCCGGGCGCTGGCGACCGGTTCCGCGGATCCCCGTTTTCACGATCCCGACTATGCGCTGGGTGTGGCCTTCGATGACGCGCACGGGCTGACCGTGGCCTACGACGAGGGGCGCCTCACGACCGAGCAGTTCTACCGGGCCGTGACCGAACGGATGCGGTTGTCGATCGATCCGGACGAATTTGCCCGGCGCTGGAATACGAGCTTTCACGAAGAGCCGGACGTTTCGGCCGTCATCCGCGGATTGCACGGCCGCCATCGCCTCTTTCTACTCTCCAACACCAATGAACTGCACTATCGACACCTGGAGCAACGGCTTCCCGTCCTGACTTTGATGGAACAGACGCTGCTGTCGTTTCAATTGGGCATGCGAAAACCGCAGCGGGCCATCTATGAGCGGGTGATCGTGCTGGCCGGCGTCACGCCGGAGCGAATCGTCTATATCGACGACGTGCCGGCCTATACCGGGGCGGCGGCGGAATTGGGCATTCAGGCGATTACGTTTGAGTCGGCGGGGCAGTTGCGCGAGGTGTTGCGCGCGCGGGGCGTGGTGATTTAAGCGGTTTGCAACTGCTTGAGCGCCCGGTGCACTTCCAGCGCGTGATCGGTGGGCTGCACGGCGGGGAAGAGTTTGCGGATGACGCCCTGAGGGTCGATGATGACGGTGCTGCGGCTGGCCAGCTTCATGCCCATGAAACTGGTCAGCGTGCCGTAGAGCCGGCAGACGGCCTGGTCCTCGTCGGCCAGCAGCGGAAAATTCAATTTGAATTCATCGGCGAACGCCTTGTGCGACGCGACGGAATCGACGCTCACGCCCAGCACGGCCGCGTTCAACTGTTGCAGCGCGGGCAGATTGTCGCGGAAGGAGCAGGCCTCCTTGGTGCAGCCCGGCGTGTCATCCTTGGGGTAAAAGTAAAGCACCACCCACCGGCCGCGAAACCCGGACAGGGTGACCGGCCGGCCGTCCTGGTCCTTGAGCGTAAAATCGGGCGCCGGCTGTCCTTCCTTCACGGTGAAGCTGGCGGGCCCCGCAAAGGCGCGAAAGGCCCCGACCGCCAGGCCGGCCACGAGCAGCACCCCAAAGATGATCACGGCGATTTTCATCAAGCTTCCCGTCGATTCACGTTGCCATGGTGGCTACAACCGCACAAGTACGACCGCGACGAACACAATCAACACGCTCAACCCCAGGACGCCCAGGCCGAGCCAAAACTGGCCCGGCGGCACCTCCACGGATTGAGCGGAGGCGCTTCGATCGTGGCTGCGCGCCAGGGTGGGGGGGGCGATGACGAAATCATGGATGGCGGTCAGCGCGAAGAGGATGAGCGCCAGGAGCAGCTTGAGCATCAGGATGGTGCCGTAGGTCGATTCGATGCGGGCCGAGCCGCCTTCATAGAGCAGACTGAAGAAGCCGGTCGCCAGCAGCAGGACGAGGCTGAGCCAGCGGATCGTGCGGGCGCTCTGCTCAAAGCGGGCGGCGAAGGCCATCTGCTCCGGTCGGGGCTTCAGCAGGATCATCGCGGGCCGGTAGGCGGCGATGTAGAGGAGCGTGCCGCCGACGAACGCGATCACGGCCATCAGATGAATCCACATGACCAGCGCAAGCAACACCATGGGTTGGCCCCTGTTTTGGCAGAACGGCGGCCTCTTTGTCAACGAGGGCGGGCTTGATTTTCATCGACGCCGGGTCATAGACTGCTCAGCGATGTCACAGGACTCTCCCCTTCCGGATCCGGCCGCCGCGCTGGCCTATTTTCAGCAGAAACTGGCCTTCACCATGGGACCCTTGGATCTGCGCCGCCGGATCAGCGAGAGCACCGATCTGCACGTGATCGACGTGCGGGCCATGGAGGATTACGACCGCGGCCACATCCCCGGCGCGCTCAATCTGCCGCAGGATCGCTGGACGACCAACTCCGGCCTGGCGAAGAGTAAAGTGAACGTCTTCTATTGCTACTCCGCCACCTGCCCGCTGGCGGCCCAGGCGGCGGCCTATTTTGCCAAACGAAATTTCCCCGTCATGGAGCTGCTGGGCGGTTTTACCGAATGGGAGCAGCGAAAATTTGAGGTCGAGCGGTAACGTCGTCACGCGCTCCGTCTCGATGGCGATCGGACTGGCGATCGCGTGGGCGCTGGGCGGATGCGAAATGAAGGGCATGATTTTCTTTCCAGAGCGGCCGATCACGCTCACGCCCGCCGACATCGGCCTGCCGTTTGAAGACATCTACTTCACGGCCGCCGACGGCGTAACGCTGAACGGCTGGTGGGTCCCGGCCGACGGCGCCTCGACCACGCTGCTCTGGTTCCACGGCAACGCCGGCAATCTCAGCGACCGCGTCGATCAACTCCGGCTCATGCACAAGGAGCTGAAGGCGAACATTTTCATGATCGACTATCGCGAATACGGCCGCAGCCGGGGCCGCGTCTCCGAGGAGGGCACGTATCATGATGCGGAGGGCGCGATGGCCCATCTGCGCGGCCGGCCCGATGTGGATGCGCGCCGCATCGTCTACTACGGCCAGTCGCTGGGCGCGGGTGTGGCGGTGGAGCTGGCCCGCCGCCAGGCGCCCGCCGGTCTGATGCTGGAGGCGCCGTTTCTCTCCGTGAAGGAAATGGCCAAGTCCGTGATGCCCTTGTTGCCGATCGGCGGCTTGGTCTCAACGAAATACGATTCGATTTCCAAAATCGGCAAGATTCGCGCGCCGCTGCTGATCCTGCACGGCGATCGGGATGATATCATTCCTTACGAGCACGGTCGGCGGCTGTTTGAGTCGGCCAACGAGCCCAAGCGCTTCTACACGATCGCGGGCGCGCACCATAACGATACCTATGCTGTCGGCGGCGCGGCCTATTTTCAGGCCATGCGCGAGTTTTTTGAGACGATCACGCCGCTCTGACGGCCCGGTTGCATCATGTCATCGGAAAGCTTACGATAGTTTTTGCATGACCGCGGCCGCCGGCTACCAGCAGCTCATCCGGCGGATCGAGGCGGTCGAGGCCGACTTTCAGAGCCTCATCTCCGTGATCCGCACCCGCGTCAACCTCATGCAGCAGGAGCAGAGCCTGGTGCTGGAGCAGCAGAATCTGCAGATGCTGGCCAACGTGGACCGGACGACCCGGAGCCAGGCGATTCTGCAACATACGGTCGAAGGCTTGTCGATCATTGTCATTGCCTACTATCTGACGGGGCTGGCGGCCTATGTGCTCAAAGCCTCGGAAAAGGTGGGTTGGATCGCGGACGCCGAATTGGCCACTGGTTTGTTTGTGCCGGTGTCGCTGGCGCTTTCATTTCTGCTGATTTTGTTCGGCCGAAAAGTCATCCACAGGAAAATGGCTTCGAGGAAAGAAACGAAGCCGGCGGATTGACCAGCCGTGCGCGCGGTTATTCGTTCGATAGCCATGCCAATTGACAGGCATGGGAACGGGTGTTACGATGCTCGACGATCGTCGCTGATTCAATAATGCCACGCCACACGCCTAAAACCAGCCGCCGCGCATCCTCGCGCGCATCGTCCTCGATCACGTCCAATGCGACGACGGGCGAGTTGTTGTGCGAGTTGCTACGCTTGTTTTACGTGAAGGGCTGGGTTTCCGGCACGGGCGGCGGCATCTGCAGTGTTGACGAAGCCGGCCGCGTGCTGCTGGCGCCGACCGGTGTGCACAAGGAGCGGGTGGGGGCGGCCGACCTGTTCACGGTCGAGGCCAAATCGGGCGAGGTGCTGAGCCGCCCCAAGAAGCCGACGCTGCGCCTCTCCGAGTGCAGCCCCATTTTCTGTGAGATCATCCGCACCAAGGGCGCCGGTTCTGTGATGCACAGCCACGCGCTCTCGGCCGTGCTGGCGGGCGATCTGGCCAAGGGGGGCGACCGGTTGGTTTTTGAGCAGCTCGAAATGCTCAAGGGTATCAAGGGCGCGACCAACCAGGACCGCCATGCGGTCGCAATCATCGACAACACCGGCTATGAGCCGGACCTGCTGCACCAGATGCGCACGGTGCTGGCGCAGAAGGAGTTTGCAAAATCGTACTGCATAATCGTTCGCGATCACGGCGCCTATATCTGGGGCGCCGACATCTGGGAAACCAAACGGCACGCCGAAATCTACCACTTTCTCTGTGAAGCGACCGTCGCCCGAACGCAGCGACGGGGCGCTCGCTCTTAAGCAAGCGCCCCGCCTGAAAACTCAGCTCGTCCTGAAGCTTAGCGCGCTGCCCAGCGCCGTCCCTGTGAGCGTCCGCTGTTACCCGGCCGGGCGCTGTTGCGCCCGGATGCGCCGTGGCGCGGAGCGCCATTGCGATGCGGGGCGCCGTTGCGCGGGGCTTCCTGGGCGATGATGTGGCTCTTGATGCCCGTGGGGATGGCCGCCTGGGGGATTTTCCCGCCGATCAGCCGTTCGATCTCCCGGAGCTGTTCCCGTTCCGTCGGGTCGACCAGTGAAATGGCGTCGCCGGTGGCCGATGCGCGGGCCGTCCGGCCGATCCGGTGCACGTA
>CAZJRH010000216.1:0-2193 GCA_964548215.1 uncultured Nitrospirota bacterium | reverse complement strand
AAGCAGGCCGATGCGCATTACCAGCTCGGGGTGTCGCATCTGGTCGAGAAGCGGTTGCAGCCCGCCTCCATCGAGTTTCAAAAGGCGGCGGAGATCGACCCCAACAATCGGAAAGTGCAGTATGCCCTGGGACACATCCTGTTCGAGCAGGGACAGTATGCGGAGTCGGAGAAACGGTTTCGCGCCGCGATCCGGCTGATGCCGGCGGATTCGGAGTCCTATAACTATCTGGGCAAGGTCTACGAGAAGCAGGGCAGGATCGACGAGGCGATGGCCGCCTATCGAAAGGCGCTGGAGAATCCGATCTATGCCACGCCGGAAAAGCCGCATCATAGCCTGGGGCTGCTGTATGTGCAGCAAAAAAAGACGTCCGATGCGATCCGGGAGTTTCGCGACGCCATCCGGTTCAATCCGGATTTTCCATTCCCGTATGTGGAGCTGGGGGATTTGTATCTGAAACTCGGGATGATGGAGGAGGCGGTGGCGATCAACAAAGAGCTGGTCGACCGCTTTCCCGATCTGCCCGAAGCGAACTACCGGCTGGCACAGGCCTACCTGAAAAGCGGCGCCAAGCAGTCCGCGCTGGTCTATTTTCAGAAAGTGATCCAGCAAGCCCCCGACACACCGTTGGCGGCGGAGGCCAAGAAGCATCTGAGCACGTTGCAGCCGGGTCGATAGTCCGTCCTGCCTGTTGTTGACAATTCAGTTCGCTCTGGTAAGATTAGGCCGTTTTCCACACGAACGGGTTGCTATGGGTGATTTTGGTCGGTCTCTTCGTCAACTTCGGGAATCGCAAGGACTCAGCCCTGAGCGCGCCTCCGGGTTGACCCGTGTGCCAGTCCACCATCTGATCGCTCTAGAATCAGAGCAATTTCAAGTACTCCCAAGTGTTGCCTCCGCAAGGGGTTTTGTGCGGTTGCTGGCCAAGCTCTATAAGGTGGATGCGCAGGCGCTGGTGAGCCAGTATGAGGCCACGCTTGCCTCCAGCGGATCAGCCGCGCCCGCCATTCCCCTGTCGCAGACCAATGCCACGATCTTCAAAGCCCAGCCTTCGGGTCGGGGCCACGCCGGATTAAGCGCCGGGGTTGGTGCCGTGATCCTGATTTTGCTGGCGCTGGGATGGATGCGTGGTAACCAGGAGTCGACTGTCTTGACGGCCTTGGCGCCGGAGACCAAAGAGGCGGCAAGCAAGGCGCCCTCGGCCCGACGGCCGGCGGCGGAGCCGGCTCCCGCCATTGAATCGGAGCCGGTCGCCCCCGGCCAGCCAAGTACTGTGGTCGCTGGCAATGAGTCAGCCCCGGTGGCGACACCGCCGGTCAGTCCACCGCCGCCCGTGGAAACGCCGTCGTTTCGCCTGGAGATTCAGGCGAACGAGCAAAGCTGGGTGCAGGCGGCCGTTGACGGCGGGGAGGTGCGGGAGGCGCTGCTACAGGCCGGCGAACGATTGCTGTGGACGGCGACGGACGCCATGGATGTGACCATCGGTAATGCCGGCGGGCTGGTCCTGATGTTCAATGGCGAATCGGCTCCGGTGCTGGGCGAGCCGGGTCAGGTGGTTCGGTTGCGCGTCACCAAAGATGGCATTGATAAAGTCCGAAAGTTCCGCCCCGCGCCGCGGCCCGAAACCTTGCCGTCCTCCGCGCTGGCGTTTTAGCCGCACGCGTTTTCCTCGCAAGACAATCCAGGCCGATCGAAAAGGTAAGCACCTCTGCGCGGGAAGGCCACGGACCACTGGGCAAGAACGACTGGAGCCGGCGGTCGGGATTGAGCACCCATCACGCTCGCCGTTTACTGGCGAGCGGATCAATCAATGAGCCGAAGGCTCACCTTTAGGTGACAAGCCCGACCGGTCGATAAGGCGAGAACAATTGCACGAGAAATAACGACAGACTGGGCAACCACGAAACGAGCCGGCGGTCGGGATTGACCACGCACATCGCTCGCGATAGCGAGCGGATCAATTAATTACCGAAGGTCACCTATACGTGGCAATCCCGACGGAATCATCGGGCAACCACCAATTCTCATTACACACGATACAACGGGCAACAACGACAAGAAGCCGGCGGTCGGGATTGAACCGACGACCTGCTGATTACGAATCAGCTGCTCTACCACTGAGCTACGCCGGCACGCATCTCATTAAAAGCGATTGACCACCACCCTGTCAAGGACGAGCGGGAGCCGGTAGTG
>CAZJRH010000215.1:0-20987 GCA_964548215.1 uncultured Nitrospirota bacterium | reverse complement strand
TTCTCGACCTGCACGATGGACCGGCTCTCCGCTGAACGCTCTCCGGAAAATCCGGACTCTCGCCCCTGGACCCCGGCGCCGGTTCCTCCCAGCAGCTTCCCAGTAGAGCCGCTGACGTCGACCAAGAGGGCCACCGCCACGTCCCGTTCCCGCCGATCCCGCTGGATGTACAACTTCTCCGACGGGGAGCGGCCCGCCCGGCGATCGATCGCCGCCTCAATGGCCGCATCCAGGTCGATCTCTTCCCCCTGCTCCTGCCGTTTGAGGCGCCGGAGCCGGTCGGGCTTCATCCGTTCGAACATGCGACGCAGCAACAGGCGCTGCCCGTAATAGTGCGTCAGTGTCTGCTCAGTGAAGGTTTGACCAGTGTCGGCCGCCTCCCTGAGCGGCAGCGGCTGCTCACGGACCGTGCACCAGGCCAGCCGATAATCCTGCGCCGCCTCATCCCATTCCGGATAGCGAAACATCGCGGGGCTGCTTGGGCCGTCGGCGGCGACGCCATCGGCTTCCCGGCGCGCCCCGGTGACTGCGGACTCCGCCTTGTCCGACGAGGCCGAACCCGCCACGCCGGCAGCCGTGGTCGCTACGCCCGCCCGGCCCGGCGTCCCTGCCATCGACGGTGATCCGGCCGACTGCGCCACATCAGGTCGTTGCGCCGACAGCGGTTCATCAGCCGCCTGTTCCTGGCCCTGCCGGCCGCGATACTGCGGCGTCGTCAAGGCCCGGTAATCGGCCAGCGTGCTCGCTCCGATGGACTCGCCGGCCGCGCCCAGTGGATTGGCGCCGGCTTGGACCGTCGGGGCGGTGCGCTCCTTCAATCGATCCATCTGGCCGGTCAGCCGCCGGACCAAGAGAGTATAGCCGTCACAGGCCACCTGCAACGAATCGGCTGCCGTGGCGCCGGGCCGTTGCGCGCGCGCCAACAGGCCGCAGAGCTGGTCAATCAACGGCTGCAGTCCGGCCGGAATCGGCTCCAGCGTGCGTCCCGCCATCGACAATTGCAGCAACCATTCCATAATCTGCTCGGCCACCGAGGGCTCATTGGTCGTCGGAATCCCCCCGACGGTGGTTTCGATCGGTCGAAGCGACGGGCGCCGCGATAGGGTGTAGGTCACCACAAGATCCAGATCCCGCCGCAAGCCCGGATAGGCCTCCCGCAATCTGGCGTCGATGCGGCCGCCCTCGGCGACCTTCCATAAATCTCTTGCCAGGAGCGGAAAGGCCAATTGCGCGAACAACCCATCCGCCGATGCCGTCAATGCCGAGCTTGTCATGGGAACCGGCCGGGAGCGATCCGCGCGTCCATCGTCGGGAATGGTCCGCGCGATGGCCGATGCGGCATCCGAATTCGCCTGAAACGACGCGAACTCGACCTGCGCGGCCTGATGGGCCGTCATCACCCGATAATAACGAAAATTGTCGTCCGGCGATCCGAACTCACTCACAAACGGCGGAAGAAAAATCGTGCCCCCCTGCCGGAACGGCACGGCATCCGGCAGGCGTGTCGCGTCGGCCGATTCTGCCTCGGCCGTCGGCTTGATTGTGAGGGCCTGCCCGCTTAATCCTCCGGCAAAGAGCGTCAACGTTCTGGCCACGCTGCGAAGCGACAGCCCGCCGGCCACCTGATCCAGCCGTTGCTCCGACGCCGACGATTCCAACCGGAAGTAGGCGATCCCGGCGTCGGGCGATCGCAGCAATAATTCACGACCATAGGAGATCCAGTCCGCCAATCGACGGCGCCAAGCGCCGACCGCCTCGACTGCGTGACCCGGCTGACCGGCGGCGCCGCGGCGCATCTCCTCCAACTGCGGCGCCCGGAGGAAAAAGCGCTTCATCAACTCGCCGCCGCGCTCCAACACCGCCATGGCCGCCTCGGGTGACAGGACCGACAGCTCAATCGCCTGTTCCAGGAGCCACAGCCGTTGCTCGGCCGATGGTATTGCCTGCAACCAGTGCGGCGTCTCCCTGAGCAAGCGCACGCGGCGATCGGGCGACTCATCGGTCAACCGGCGGACAAACTGGAGCAGCCGGCCCCGCGCTTCCGGAGGAGTCAGCAGCCCCAGCCATTCCGGGCTGAGCCGGAAAAATTCCAGGGCGGGCATGTAATCCGGCTTGCCCAGGCGGTTCGGCTGCACCAGCGTACTACCCAATCCGGCCCAGTCGCCCAGCGACGCGGCGGGCAGATGGAGCAGGAGCTGCGCGCTTTGCTTGAAATATTCAGACGCGAGGATCGTATCTTGTTGCGCGAGCTGCTCGCCGGCCAAGGCCCAGCGCTGGAGCAATTCGAGACGGTGCGGCACAGCGTCATCGGGGAGCAGACGGACCACCGCCGGCGCCTGCCGTACCACCTCCAGCGCCAGACCCGCATCCTGTTCCGCAAATCGATTGGCGCAGGCGCAGACGGCGCGGCGAAGCTCGGAGGGTTCGACCTCGGCCAGCGTCGCCGGACTTTCCCGGAAATAGCGCACGGCGGCGACGGCCGAGCGTGCCGCGATATTCAAACCGACGCCCACCCAGGCGCCCCATTCCTCGGCTTCCAACCGGCCGATCAGGAGCGGGGCTTGCCGAAGATATTCGGCGGTTGCTTTGGCCGAGCGTTCGGCCACCAGCAGTCCCAAGCCAAGGATCATTTCCCGGGCGGAACCGCCCGCCGATGACAGCCGGCCCAGCAGATCGTCGAGCTCGCCGGGCTCCAGATGATCGGCCAGGGCGCTGGCCAGCGCATCGATGCGCTGCCGTTCCAACGGAGAACGATCGTCACTCATACGTGTGACCCTTGGAGATCATGGAGGCTGCGGAGGGCGACCGACTGCGACTAGACCAGGGCACTCACGATTTCACGCAGGCTTCGCTGCATTTCCGGATCGTCCGTCAGCGGTTTGACCACGGCCGCCTCGCAGGCGGTTTGCGGCGAGAGGCCCTGCTGCATGAGCGTCGCCGCATACACCAGCAACCGGGTGCTGACCCCTTCTTCCAACCCATGGTGTTTCAAATTTCTGACCTTCTCGCCGATTCTGACCAGCGTGGCCGCCGCCTCGGGCGACACACCGCTCTCATGCTGAATAATCCGGGCCTCGATCTCTCGAGGCGGATAATCGAAGTCGATCCCGACGAACCGCTGCTTGGTGCTCTGCTTCAATTCCTTCATGACACTCTGGTAGCCGGGATTGTAGGAAATCACCAGCATGAACTCCTTGCCGGCCTCCAGCAGCTCCGCCTTTTTCTCAATGGGCAGCACGCGCCGGGCGTCGGTCAGGGGATGGATCACGACCGTGGTGTCTTTTCGGGCCTCGACCACCTCGTCGAGATAGCAGATTGCGCCGTGGCGGACCGCCAGCGCCACCGGCCCGTCCGTCCAGATCGTTTCGTCGCCTTTCAGCAGATATCGGCCGACCAGGTCCGACGCGGTGATATCCTCGTGGCACGCCACGGTGATCAAGGGCCGCTTGAGGCGGTAGGCCATCTGCTGGACGAAACGGCTTTTTCCGCAACCGGTCGGCCCCTTGAGCATGACGGGCAACTGGTTGGCGTAGGCCGCCTCGAAGAGCTTGACCTCATCCTGCACCGGCACATAATAGGGCTCCCGGTGCACCTGATATTGGGCAATGTCGGCTTCCGATGCCGTCTGACGGTGCGCCATGCTCCAGCTCCTTCTCTCCCTCCCCAGCCGTCGCCCATAGGAGCCGGTCGAAGGGGGCCGGGATGCTCGTAAAACGAGGCCTATTGTACACAAAACATCGATGCCGCCGCCACCCGTGGATCGAGCATTTGCCGATTGCGGCCCGATGAACACATTCGTTATAATTTCACACCTCATGGAGAATCCTTTGGCTCATCAGGACCCGGCCTCCGGCCCCCCTCAAGAAACGCAACCAGGCTGGTGGAGTCGGCAGACGTTACTGACCCGGCTGCTGATCATCAGTGTGTCGCTGCTGATCCTGTCCGGCTATCTGGTCATCCGTGACTTGAACCGCCCGGCGGCGGACTTCGTGGGCGCCACTCAATGGATCAATTCCACCCCGCTGAGTTTCAACGACAACCTGCGGGGGAAGATCGTTCTGGTCGATTTTTGGACGTTGAGCTGCATCAATTGCATCCGCACGTTTCCCTACCTCAAGGCCTGGGACGAAAAATATCGTGACCAGGGGCTGGTCATCATCGGCGTGCACACGCCGGAATTCGCCTTTGAAGAGACGTCCGCCCGGGTAGAGGAGGCGGTACAAGAATTCGGCCTGCAATACCCCATCGCCGTCGACAATAACAAGGCCATCTGGGACGGGTTTGCCAATCATTGGTGGCCGCACAAATACCTGATCGATGGCAACCGGAAAATCCGCAATGAGTGGATCGGCGAAGGCGGCTACGATGACGTCGAGCGGGCGATTCAGCGCCTGCTGGCCGAGCAGCGCGGCACCGTGCCTCCGATCCGTGATTATGTGCAGGTGACGGCCGAAACGAGCGATCCCAGGCAGATCGGCACGCCGGAAATGTACTTCGGCTATCATTTTGTCTCCGACTTCGGCAGCTTCAACCTGGGCAACCAGAATACCGGGAATCTGCAGGAACAGGCCGTGGTCTATACGCTGCCGGAAGAGGCCGCGATGCAGGACAATCTGTTCTACCTGGGCGGAACCTGGAAAATCCAGGCGGAGAAATCGGAGTTGATGGAAAAGGAAGACGCCCGGATCCTGTTGTCCTACGAGGCAAAATCGATCAACATCGTGGCCGACACAACGGGAAGAACGGCGATCGTCTATCTGACCCGGAACGGCAAACCACTGGACTCGACCATTGCAGGGGCCGACGTGCGATATGACAGCCAGGGACGCAGCTATATCGAGGTCGATCGCGGCCGGATGTACCGGCTGATCGACGATCCGGCGGGCTACGGACGGCACCGGATCGGCCTGCAGACCGAGACCAAGGGCTTTTCCATTTATACCATGACGTTCGGATGATTGCCCCGCGCACAACCGAATGGATGAAAAGCGTCGCGGTGGCCGCGCTGGGACTGGCCTGGCTGGCTTGGGCTCCGTCGTCTTTGTCGGCCGCCCCTCTCCTGTTTGAAACCACCGCGGATCGGGCCGCCCGAACCGATTTGGAGCGGCTGGCGGAGGCGGAGCAGCGCTATTGGACAGACCACGGCACCTATACAGTGTCCTTCGCCGACCTGCCCGGATCCTTTGAGCCCACCAAGGACACCTATGTTCAGGTCGAGATTGCCGATGAGAAAAATTTCCGGGCGATCGCCATGCCAAGACGGTCGACGTCGGCCCGGGTGTTCGCTCTCGTGGCCGAGAGCGGCCGCGGCGCGGTGAGCGAGTTGGGCGACAAGGAGGTTTCCACCTATGTGCTGGGCGCCATGAACTCGATCAAGCGCGACCAGGCGGTGAAATTGTCGCTCGCCACGGTCTTCACGGTCGGATGGCTCGGGCTGGCGATCTACGGCGTCGTGCTGCATCGTCGAGGAGAGGCCGGACGGTGGAAGGGCGCCCTCCCCTATTTTCTCGGCCTCATTCCGCTCTATGTGACGTTGATCTTCTCCACCTATATCGACGAAAACACCTATGTCGGCCCCTTTGTGCTCGGCGCGGCTCTGCTGGGCGCCGGGGCGGGCGCGCTCAGCATGGTTTTCGGGGTCAGGGCCCTCTGGCAGCTCGTCACACAGGATGAAGGCTTTCAATTGCGGCGCCTGGCGCTGATCGGCGTGCTATGCGCCGTGTTGGGCATCATCAGCCCGTTTTACACGTTTTATCCGCACCTGCCGTGGATCGGAGAATTGACCCAGCGGCCGGCGTCGCACCGCATTCTGCCGCCCTGACGGTCCCGACATGGCATCCAGCGGCCGCGCAACAGCCCGCCAACGCATTATCGGCGGCCTCCTTATCCTTGCCGGCGTGCTGCTGCTCGCCGCATGGGGCGTGCGCGCCTACATTTTAATGCTGCGGTGGGCCGGCACCCCGTTGTTGTTCTTGCATGCCGTGATCACGCTGGTCTCGCTGGCCGCGGGCGTCTGGTTGTGTCGTCTCGGCTATCGCACGATCACCCGACCGGCACGAGTCACGGATGCCCGCTGGCTGGCGCTGGTGGGTCTCTGGATTACCGGCATCGGCCTGAACCGATTGAATCTCGTGCTCACGCAGCCTGATCCCAATCCGCGCGCCCATTTGCATCTGTCCGTCCTCTTCATCGTCATCGGCGTGACGCTGCTGGGCATGGCCTGGTTCTGGAAGCGCGCCGTGCTCGCATGAGACAGGATTTCTCATCTCCGGCCGCGGCAAATTCGCCCGGCGTCCCCCCCGGGGTCGACAAATGGGTCTGGAAGCTCTTTACCGGCGATGCCTACCCCTACATCCGGCGGACCCTGCAGCATCAGAAGGGCGCGACGCCCACGGCCGATGAGGTGCGGGAAAAGTTCTTTGAGGTCTACACGCATTCGCTCGTCAAAATCATGGTGATGGAGCTGGTGGGGATCGGCCTGGAGTTTCAGGATCTGGCGGCGCATCAATATGGGACTGAGGATTTTTCCGGCTTGATGGCCGATCCGATCGGCTATCTGGGCCGCGCGCATGGCGGCGGGAAGTTCAAACTCAGTTTTTATTACGGCGACCAGTTCGTCGCCACGCAGAATTTCAAGGTGCCGGGGCGGCCGCAATGGAACATGCGCAAATGCCTTCGGTCATTGATCGATGCCATGGAACAAAAGGATCGGGACGCCGCCGCGCCGGCCGCCTCATTCGACCAATTGTTGGACCGGGTCTGCGCCCGGCATGGCATGACGGGCGAGGCCGTGCGACGCGATAAAGCGTCATTTTTGAAATGGGTCCAGTGGACCGCCGGCAGCCAATATGAAGACTATATTGGGCAGTTGCTGAATTTCCCGGCCCATCAGGCCGTGATGGAATGGATGTTCAGCGAGTTGGCCGCGCTCTATCGAAAAGCTTCGCCGGCCGCGTAGCCGGACGTCAGGACGGCGTTTTCGATGCCGGCGCCGCCTGGGTCTCGGCAGGCTGCCTGGCCGGATCCGAGAGGGTCTGAACGTAGCTCACCGCGTACCAGGCATCCTCTTCCGAAATGATCTGGGGCGCATAGGCAAACATCGACGTGCCGGGGCTGCCGTGCCGGACCACCCAGAAGAGTTCACCGTCGCTGCGCAGGCCGTGGAATTTCGGGTCGGTAAAATTTCTTGGCGTGGGAAACAGGCCGACACCGGCCGGTCCATCGCCCTTGCCTTCCACACCGTGACAGGTATAGCAGGCGCCCGTGCCGGCAAATATTTTCTTTCCCAGGGCGAGATTCTCCGGTGTGGGCTCAACCGGATTTTTTAACCCCTTCGCCATCGTTAAGACTTCAATCGGAACTCTTGGCACGGTCATATCGACGGCTTGCTGGGCCGATCGGTTCGGGCTGTTGGTGCTCCGGACCGTCGTGGAGGTCAGGAGAATGGTCACCCCATAGAAGATAATCATGACGGTGCCTAAAGCGATAATCGTCTGCTTCATCTACGATCCCAAGTGAAAAAAGGGCCGCATTGGCAGGTCAGCCAAAGCGGCCACTTTTTCAATCATTCAACCTTTGTGCGTTTACTTTTTCTTCTGGCTATGCCCGGAACCATTGCCATTCTGCATGCTCTTGGCCTTGCGAATCACCCACCATTGAATTCCGACCAGTACGATGACCGCAATCGGGGTATAGATGAACGCCACCGTGGGCACCGGCGGCTGCAAAACGATGTAGTACCAGGCGGATAGCGCCATCCGGGCGCCCGCCTCACCGTTGTCGCCGTCCCACGCCTGAAACGCGATGGGAATGTACTTGCCCTGCTCAAATTGGACGTCATTATCCGCGTCCTCGGTCTTCAGCGGCCGCTTGATGATCACCCGCCAGGCGCCATCCTTGAATTGCGCGCCCTCGGACTTGAGCACCGTCTCACTCCTGGACGTGACGTTGTCGACACCTTTGCCCGTGTAGGCCACGGCCTTCCCGTTGCTCTCCCACTTCCACAGATCCACCGCCTTGACCGGATCGCCGTGGATGAAGAAGGGCCGCTCTGGCGGCGTCAGTGATTGCCATTTCGCCGGGAACTGGATCGCCACGGCATCGTTGTAAATCACCGGTTGCGGCAGACTCTTCCAGTTCGGGTATAGCCCGGGCATGACCTCGTTGAAGACGTGTTTGTTAGCGTAGTAGGCGACCGGAACCGTCAAATCGGCCACATTCATGGGCGGAGGCAGATTGTCGCCCTGCGCCTTGCTCTGGGTCCGATCGTCCCATTCCAGCAGGAACGCAATTTCCTCATCGTTATAAATCGACTTCACCCAGATATTTTCAATCCGCCGGTTGAAGTTCTGCGGCTTTCTCGTGATCTGCCCGCCGAGGCCGATGAAATTGGTGTCCTGCTCATTCCATTTCGGATCGTCAATCGCCGTCGGCAACGGCTCTTGCGTATAGTGCGAGCCCACCACAAAGTTGATGGCCGGCTTCATGGCCA
This sequence comes from uncultured Nitrospirota bacterium, assembly GCA_964548215.1. Classification (GTDB taxonomy): domain Bacteria; phylum Nitrospirota; class Nitrospiria; order JACQCE01; family JACQCE01; genus JBFMAJ01. The sequence goes on along the minus strand of CAZJRH010000215.1, from coordinate 12,496 downwards.
AGGGATCGATTTTGACCTTGGGGCAGAAATCTATCACGAAGTTGGCGACATCCCACCGTTCTTCGACCGAGAGCACATCGGCAAATGAAGGCATCGGCGTGCCGTTCAGCCCCGTCGATACCTCGCGGAACACGTTGGCCGGGTCATAGGGATCGCGGCGGTTGCCACGGAAGTTCCAGCATTGATGCAGATTGGCCGGGAAAATCGGGAAACCCCAGTCGTCCTTCTGGGTCAGATTGCCGTTGCCCCGCCCCTCCTCCCCGTGGCATTCGACACATTTGCCCTTGGTCGTGTAGACCTCACGGCCGCGCTCGATGCTCTCGGGAGAGCTGGCGACCTGGCCTTCAAATTGAAGGATGTGAAATTCCTCAAACTCTGTGTCTTGAAAGTCACGATCCTTCACCAATTCCTTTTTCACGAACGCCACCACTGCATGGCGCTGCTGCTCGCTGAGCACACCGTCCCACGGCGGCATGGCCGATCCGGAGAGGCCGTTGGTGACCGACAGGAACAGATCTTCGTCGGTCGGCAATTCGCCGCTGGCCGTGGTCCGAATCTTAAACGTCCCCTGATTGAAATTCCTGGGCCGGGGCCAGAGCCGGTCCGCACCCGGGCCGTCCCCCGCGCCTTCAGCGCCATGGCACCAGACGCATTTTTTGAAATAGACTTGCTTGCCCATCTCCAACTGGGCATCGTCCGGCTTGGCCGGCCGATAAGAAGAAGCTGCGGCGGGGGCCGCGTCCTGCGCGTCGGCTTGAGGCAGGGCCACGGAACCACCCGCGGCCAAGACCACACCCCAGCCAAACGCCCATACGGCGCCGCGAATCAACCCGGATTTTTTCATCTCGCTCATTCTCTTCTCCTGTCAGCGATTTCTTTTAATGATCCAATGCACGGGGGAAGAAACCCGTATGCCAGTACTCGAAGAGCGACACCTTCCATATATCGTCCGTGCTCAGGTGCTCCTCCCAGGGAGGCATCGCCGAATCCCAGGGGAACAACTCGCGGGGGGCATTCATGCCGCCCTTGGCGATCCGCCAGAAGACAAAGCTTTCCTGAAGCTGGGCAATCGTGCCCGGATCAGCCAAGTTGGCCGGAATCGGGCGGAAGGCAAAGGCGAACATCCCACGGCCATCCAGATTATCCCCATGACAGAAGTGACAATTTTTGAAAAATACTTCCCCACCCTCCCGGACGTGTTTCAGATAGCCTTCAGCCGCGGGATCAAACGGGTTGCTGGCGAAGAACTGCGCTTCCTTGCCCACCTCGAGATATTCGCCCTTTTCATCGATGCGGAAGGGATTCTGCACCGTCTGCAGCGGGAAATTCTTGCCCTTGACCTTGATCGCCTGCGGGGGCGCCGGATGAACCGTCCGCAATTCCGGCGGCTCAGGGTACTTGCTGATCACAATGGTGGTCCATGTCTGCCAGCCAAGCCCGAGTGGGAGCAGGACAAAAAACCCATTGCGCACCCATTTGTAGACGGGCGTAATACCGAGCAGCGTATTCAGGACGGGGCGCTTGGTCTCTGACCACGAACTTTCATTGGCCGACACGAACAGACCGATCACCAGCGTGATCAGCCCCATAAACGTATAGAGAAGGCTCGATGGGATCGGCGGCTGCAGCACGAATTTAAGGATGATATAGGCCGCCAACCAGGACAGGATCCCCTGCGCCAGCATGGGCACACCCTGGCCGCGCTTTTTCAGGAAGGCGTTGACGACGAGAAATAGGACGAAGGTGGCGGCAAGAACCAAGAGCAACTGGATGGGCATCGCGCCGGGGTACCAACTGGTCAGGAAGGCAATCGGGTCGAACGGCCCCGTGAACCCTCCACCGCCCCCCGCCATCACGCGTGGAGTCCAACTCATCACGAGCTTCACAGCACCGAGTAACCCCGCAATAACACCGCCGTCACTCAACCCGCCAGCAAATAATCCCATGACATCCCTCACTGTTGCCTCCTCTTTTCCACTACTCCATTACCCATTGCAGCCGAGCGGTGAAACCTTACCGATGGGCTACCAAGGCAGGGGAGTTCGTCACCGTCGCAGCCGCCACCGCAGTCGTCGGCGCCGTGCTCAATCCCGCCTTCTTCAACAAGCTGCCTTCTTTTTCCAGCGGATGCCGGTCCACTCCTGATGCGATGGCCTTTTTCTCATCCAATGTCAGAAGAAAATCGGCCAATTTGCTAACCGCGGCATACGTGAATTTAGTCGCAAAGTCCGCCGGCATTAGACTCTTGCCGCCGGGGGACATCGGATCAAACCCGTGCGCGATGAACGCACTCGGGTCCATGATCGACTCGATCACATATTCTTTTGGCGACATGGCATGGGCTTTGCCGGCCTTCATGGCCGCTTTGTATTCAGGCGATTTGATGCGCTTCGGCGCATTCACACCCTCCATCAGAAGGGGCCCGATCGCGCCCATCTTGGCAAACTCAACCGTCGGGATCTTGTGGCAGGCGGCACAAGCCATCTTGGCAATGATCTGCTCCGGGGTGTCCCCCGCGCAGGCGATCTTCTCGCACGGGTCGGCGGCAGCACCGGCCGGCTTCGCCGCGATACGATCTTTTTCCGGAATGAATTTCTTGTAGGCCGCCACGATATCCTTGGCCGGAGGCGGGTCCACGCCTTCATTGACATACAGCCATGTATCAACGGCCACCAATTCATCAATCGACAGTCCAATCGGTGGTTTGTGGATCGGCGGCATCGGGCTCTTGCGATCATTGCTGCCCTTTTCACCGAATCCTTCGACCACGTAGCAACTGGGGCAGGAATGCGATTCGGCGATATACTCGATGCCGATAGCCGCCCGGCCGCTTCCAGAGAAAGATTCTTTTTCCGCCGCGTCCGCTCTCACATACCGCGGGTCTTTGAGGCGCTCGTCACCGCGGCTCGTAATCCCCATCAAATTTGGCGCGCGATCGCCAATATCACCCGTTTTAAACGTATGGCACAGCGGACATTGGCCTTTCCCTTGTCCTCGCTCGGCAAACCCGCCGACTTTGCCAAAGATAATGATCTCTCCAAGCTCCACCAATTTTTCAGTTGACAAGCTGGTGATATCTCCCTCAATTTTCTCTTCCCTGGGCACCTCGCCGCGGACCTGCGGGAGCCAGTTGGAGTAGCCGGTGAAGGCCGCGCTTGTCAGCACGAAAAAGCCGATGCTGACCAGCATCGTGCGCGCCTTGGGAACATTGTAGCCAAGCAGCAGGACGATGGCGGCGGCGAGGAAGAACATGAACGCCAACTCACGCTGCGTTAGAGGGGACAAGAAATTGGCGGTCATGCCAAAGGCAACGATCAGGACTGTGAATGCGATAATCTGTGTTTTCGACACGCGACACCCCCCTAAAAATGTAAAGACCAGTCTGTCACTCGCGCAGACTGGCCTCTCATATAGTCGTTGAGCTGCCCCCCACGCTGAGAATCAATGACAACTCAGATCAACTGCCTCAGCGCTACTTCGCCCCCCCGGCCATGGCCGGTTGGGGCACTGGAGCGTGGGCAGGCTTGGTCGCCTTGCTCCCGATCTCGCCCAACCAGAAGACAAACAACGTCAGCGTCCAGAATAAAATAACATTGAACGTCATGACGTTGGCCGCGAATCCGATCGTATGCGTAAAGGCCCACGGCGAATTGTCACGGCCGACTTCCATCACGTGCCAGAAGAGCCGGACGGACGACCGTATGTAGCCCATCAATCCCATCAACCAGGTAAACGCCACCGCCAGCACGAAGAGCGCGTACTGCGACCGCGTGGAAATTTTGCCCCACAGGACCGGACCAAGATCTTTTGAACCCTTGAGCATGGCCACATTGATGCCGCAACCCACGAACAAGCAGGTCAAGGTTCCCATCACCTGCGGCACCGACAACCCCACCCGCACGTTGGCCGGGATGTAGTAGCCATAGACGGCCAGCCACCAGTTATTCACCATGGCCACCAAAAACATCGTCACAATGGAGGCATTGCCCCACGTCGCCCATTTCACGGTGATGATCTTATTGGCGCGTTGGTAGATGATGAACGCGATGATCGTGGTCATGATCATTGTATTCACGGCGCCGTTTTTCGCCGACATCACGCCGAAGTTGCCGACCACCGGATGCTGCTGGCCGCCCATCGCCTTCAGTTCTTGCGGGGTGATCACCAGCGTGTGCGGCGTCAGCCAGACCAGGAACGCGGCGGTCGTCAAAAAGAGCACATACTTGATCGACTTGGCATACCGCTCGGCGCCCTTCATCCGATCCATTCCGGCGAAGAGATAGTAATCGGTCGCGAAAAAGAGCGCGCCGATCAGCACGGCCTGGATGATGAAGAGCCAGGCCAGCAAGCCGCCCATCAAGGTGATGCCCATTTGCTGGCGGTAGCCATAGACTTCCCGCATCAGCCAGTAACCAGCAAACGGCAGCGGAATCAACGACCCCACCGCCAGGAACATGGCGATATAACCCATCCAGTCGTAATAGGCCCGGTCCTCGTCGGTTTTCGAGGCAAGAAATTTATAGGCCGCATAGGCCGCCACCACGCCGCCGCCGAACACCATGTTCCCGATGATGCGATGCACGTTAATCGGGTTCCACAGCGCGGTGTGCAGCACGTGCCACATGTTGCCCAGGAATCGACCTTTTTCATCCACGCCGGCCGGCGACATCATGAAGGAGGCCCAGGAATTTGCCAGCATCATCAGCGTCGTCCCGAAGACGTTCAGCATCACGCCCATCGTGGCGTGCACCCATTTTAGGAAGCCCTGGTTCATCTTGTCCCAGCCGTAGTAATAGATGTAGAGCGTTCCGCTCTCGGCCAGGAACAGCAGCGCATAGATGTGCATCACCGGCTTGAAGAGGCTGGCGATATACGCAAAGAAGGTGGGATAGAACGTGATGAACCCGAACAATAAAAGACCGCCAAGAATGGCGGTCACTGAATAGGCGGTCAAGCTGATCTTCACGAACGTATAGGCGAGATGGTCGTATTTCTTCGCCATCGCCTTGTCGCGCACCATCATCCCGACCAGCTCGATGACCATGCAGAAGATGGGAACCGCCAACACAAAACTGCCAAAATACAAATGCTGCTGCGCCAGAACCCAGATAATGACCCGATTTTCGCTCAGCGGATAGGGCAGGCTGTAGCTGGGGTAATCTGCTGTCGTCATCTGCGGGAAGCCTTTGCCTGAAACCGGCCCCTCCGTCTTGTAATAGACGTCCTTCCCCATTTCGACCTTGGCCTCAGCAGCCGGGGCCGCCTCTTGCGCGAGCACAGCGGAAGAGATGAGCGGCAGCACCATGGAAAGGACAATAAAAAATCCCATGATACCGAGCATGAGAGTTGACCAGAGTTTGCGATGTTTGATGATTGTCTTCATGGTTGCGCTCCTTGCTGCGCGTGGCTCAACACCACCGCCGCTGGATTCATCCTAACCTTTATTTGTAGCCCACCCCGCACAGAAATCAATCCCCGCACAATAATCAAGTCCCTGAATATTCATGAACAACCAATCAAGCCCTTGAAAATAGAAGAACCACGCGGTCAAACACACCAAGAAAGCTACTGCGGTCTTCATCGAGTCACGCTCCCATGTAAGCGTCGGCCCATTAATGATGGACGACGGCGGCAAACCAATAAAAAAACCAAATGGAAAAGACGCAGGTGGCAATGTAGAGGATGGGGCCGGCGTTTTTCTTTATATATTCCATATGTATACTCCTTATTGACGCTGTCCAAATTTTATGGACAAGGCAGTATAGAAAAAGACAGTAATGTTGTCAAGTTAAAAACCCTCAAGGGCAGATAAAAAATTGCATCAATATGTTTCAGAATGAAACAGACAGCCGCCCCCTCAAAGGAATAATCATTTTCCTCCAGCGTTTGAGCCGGCACAACGGAACCCGATGGTCACATCTCGATATTCAGGAAGCATTTTGAACCGGGAATAGGTGTGAGAATATCGGAATGAATCGTGCCAGGAGCCGCCCCGAATCACTTTTTCATCCCCGATGTCGGCCCCCACCGGATTGTTCGGCGGCATGACCTTATAATAATGCTCATCGTACCAGTCGCTGACCCACTCCATGACGTTGCCGGCCATCTGATAGACCCCATATGGGCTTTGACCCTCCGGAAACGCATCCACGGGCGCCGCGCCGGCAAAACCATCCTCAATACCTTCAAGGCTGGCCACGGTCGGGATCGGCTCATTCCCCCAGGGCCATTTTCGCTGCTCGGCGCCGGCTGCCGCCTTTTCCCATTCGGCCTCGGTCGGCAGGCGCTTGCCCTTCCACTGGCAGTAAGTTGCCGCGTCCAGCCATGACACCCCGGCCGCTGGTTTGGTCGGCTCAAGCAACGACGCCATCTCCACCGAGCCGATCGCCAAATAGCCCGCCAGCCGCGGGGCCCGATGCTGCGTGGCCGCCATAAAAGCGTAGAACTGCCCCATGTTCACTTCATGTTTGTCGATCCAGTACTCATCAAGATGAATTTTCCGCACCGGCTTTTCGTTGTTTTGTCCGGCCTCGTTTCCCATGAGAAAGGCGCCTGCGGGAATCCGCGCCATGACCTCGTGTTCGGGATTCAGGACGGCCGTCTTGACGGCCGCCTCCGCGTGCTGCATGGCGTCGCGCTCACGCTTCTTCTTTTGAGACATCCATTCAAACGGTTTGTCGGCCGGCTTCCCTTCCCGCTCGGCAACCATTTGGACCGGATCCCATGGATTGCGAATGCCGATTTGAACGATCACCAGCATGGCGCCGACAATCAGTAGATAGATGAGCGCGATATATTTATTCATGACAATCCGGAGGGAAGGACATCAGGGCCCGTATGCTCACCACTGGAGGCCGGGCCTCGCGGGAAATTGCGTGATTACTGTCGTTTGCTGCTCGTGGCCGCGGCGTCCGGCTGTCCGGCGACGGCGCCGCGCGATGGCGCGCCGGCCTCTGCGCCCGACGATGCCAGCCTCGATTCCCGGCGCGCCACCCACGACCGTTCCAGCAATTGCCCGACAAACAACCCCGTGACGAAGATCGCTCCCGTATAAAACAGCACGTAGATCACATAAAATACATGCTTCACGACGATCGCTCCGCGCCGCGCACGCTGCCGGCCCCGGGACGGCGGCGCTGGCCGGCCAACCAGGCCTGCTCATAGCGTTGGCCGATCATGAGGCCCCCCATGAAAATGGCGCCCGTATAGAGAATGACGTAGCGCGCATACAGCGTCCCGAAGGTGGCTTCAACCCCGCCCACGATGATTAACAACACCACCACATACCCGATATAGAAGCGAACGGACATCTGCTTCACCGGCCTTGTCCCCCACGCTTGCGTTCGATGGCCTGCCCCACCATCACCCCGCACACAAACAGCGCGACCGTGAAGACGGAGATCGAAAATCCATATAAAAGGAAGTGGGCCATTCCTGCGTCAACGTCCGGGACGAAGAGAACGGCCGCATTATAAAAAATCCGCCGGTACTCCTGTCAAGCATCCGAAGCGCCTCCAGTCGAATCCGGGCAAAAAAAGAGGCATGCGGAAACAGCCGCATGCCTCTTTTCGTCTAGCCGATACGCAAAACCTTACTTGCCGGCAAACGCGAAATCCGCCGTCGCTTTCCCCTTGGCCGCGACGGTGACCTTCTGCTCCACCTCGCCGAGAATGGGGTGCCAGGCGGTAATCTCATATGTGCCCGGAGGAACCTGATCGATCGTAAAGGTTCCATCCTTGCCTACCACGGCATAGTAGGGATTTTCAACCGGGATGAAATAGGCGTTCATGAAGTTATGCTGGTCGCACTCCAGCTTCATGAAGCTCTCCTTCTTCCGCAACTTGACGGTTTCCTTGAGCACTTGATCTTTGTTGGGCAGCGGCTTGTTGAACATGGTGGTGCTGGTGGTACCCTTCACTTCATAGCCGTGCGGATTGTGCAGCACGCCGGTGGCCGATTTCGGGTCGCTGGGATCGGCATCCAGGTTGACGACCCGGAATTCCCCCTTGTTCTTGACGACGCCGACGAAATCGCTGCCTTGCTGCGACAAGAACCGGCACGTATCGGCCTTCACATCCGTCCCGTCCAATTTAAACGGTTTTCCCTGGGTGACATGCTCGATGTACACGACGACATCTCCCAGCGCGCCATCCGTCACCGTCACTTCACGAAGGATTCGATTGCCCTTCCCGTCATTGTCCACCTTGCCGCAAAAGGTGGTTTGAGGGAACTTCGACAAATCAAAGGTTTTCGGCGGTGGCGGGGCGCCTTTAAACGTGATTTTTCCGGTAACCGTGCCACCGTCCGCGACCGGCGCTTCTTTGTACGCCGCACCGCTGCCACCCTCTTGCGCCCCGATGGGTGAAACGGCCAGGGCCACCGCCCCGATCAATGCCCCTATCCCCAGAAACGTCCTCTTCATGGTCTTTCCTCCTTTGCTGTCAAATTAGACGTCAGATTAACGTCCCGTATTCAATTCAGCCGTCAAATCCCCGTATGATTCGATATCTCGGACGCCGATGGAAAAACGAGGTAACCTACACCACGGGAAATTTCAATGTCAAGTCCGATCCCTTTGCAACGCCCCCTTCTAGATAAAATCGAAATAATAGAGCACGAGAACGATGGCCAGCAGGACATTCAGCACCATCCCGATCAACACGATGAGATCAAAAACCGGCGAATTTTTCTCTTGACCCGGACCAGAACTACCGTCCATCTACGCACCCTCAGGTGTTGCACCATACCCGCCCGGCAGGCGGACGCGCCATATTAACAAGATTCTTGCGAAAGTCAACCGCTTTCCGGGATATGCAAACCGGCCGCGCGGCCGTATTCAGGACAATCGAGCCAATTGGGCCGAGGCGCGCTGTCCCAGCCCGCTGCCGGGATGGCTGGCGACCAACTGCTCCCACGCTTGTTTGGCTCCCACCCGGTCCTGTTTGCCATACAGCAGGAGCAGACCGCGATTATACAACGCCTCCGGATGCGTTCGATCGATGGCCAGCAGTCGATCAAGCTCTCGAAGCGCCTCGTCCAACTGGTCCATCAAGGCATAGGTGTTGCTCAGCCCCAGCCGCGCCTCGAGCAGTTTGCCATCGGCCCGCACGGCCTGTTCGTAATAATCCTTGGCCGTGGGAACACGCTGGATCATATAGTTGGCATGACCCAATTGCATCAAGGCCTCTCCGTCCTTCGGATTGGCCTCGGCGCGTTTTTTATTCGCCTGAATGGCCTCCATGCCGAATTTCGAGACATCCAGGTTGATAAACGCCAATGACCGGTCATCGGCGCCGGAGGCCGGCGGATTCTGCCGGGGAGGCGGGGCCGGGGACGCGGCCGCCGGCGGCGGGGGCGCACTCGGCGGCGGCGGCGAGGCATTCCGCTCGCACGCCGCCAGGATCATCACCATTCCCATCCATCCAATGAAACGCATACAACACCGCTGATCCATCACATCCCCCTGGTGACCGCAACGATCACGTTCGCTCAATCTTCTCCCGCGATTGCCCGCATTTGAAAAAATACAGCGCCACAACCAGCACAAAAATAATCACCAGATTAGCGCCGGTATCCCAGAGGTACAGTCGAAAAAGCTCCTGATCGACCTGTTCCAGATGGATCAGTTGGGTGCCGCTGGTCAGGATCCGCCGGACGCCCGCGATAATGCCGACATAGAGAAACGGCTCCAGCGTGATGACGTGCGACTTGAGAAAATTCACGACCGTGCGAAACAGCTCAAGCAAGATGATGACAAACAGGAGGTCATGCGTCAGGATCAGGCCCGCCGCCAAAACCCCGCGATCCAGCACGGAAAAAAACGCGACCCACGAATAGACAAACGTCACCATCCCCAGCAGCAAAAAACTGAGACCGGCGGTCAGATAGCCCCATTGCTCAAGCCACTCCAGCCGTTTCAGCCATCGCTCGGGGGGGTGCAGCATATTCATAGGGTCATTCGACCGCTTGGCCGCGCGCGGTCAATAGCCGGAACCCTGCACCATGATAATCACCATGATCACGATGACGAGGATCGCGGTGATAATTCCCGACACCAGCCACATCATCCGGTTCAGTCGAGCAAGTTTGGATTCCGGCGGTTCCTGAGCCATGGGCGCACTCCCTGCTCCGCGTGGCACCGGGCCATGCCGCTCCCGGTCAAACCTGGGACGACGCGAACCAGCAAGCGCGCGGAGACGCAGGTACTATAGTCAGATTTCCAACGGGATGCAAGAGGCGGGGATTCTTGAGCGCCAGCCCCGCCGGGCTCACGTCTCGTCCACGCACCGGCGCAGCGATTTTTTCGTGGATTGGAGGCGTTTCGTTTGAAGGCGCGTTTCTTTGGATGCGGCGGGGCGTCGTGTCGGGATTCTTCGGGCCGGACGGTGTAGCAGCGCACGCAGCTTATATCGCAACCGCTCAAATGCGATGGCCCGATTCTGGTGTTGCGATCGCTCTTCCGAGGCGGTCACCGTCAACCCGGTGGGCAGGTGTTGGAGACGGACCGCCGTCGAGGTTTTATTGCGATGCTGGCCGCCGGGGCCGCCGCTCCGGAAAAACGTGATGCGGGTCTCCGTGGCCAGCAAGTCCCGATCGGCCGTATCGCGCCGCGTCGTCGTTACAGGACGTCGGCGGGGCGCCATCAGCGATACTTGAAGTAAAATCCGATCATGCCCACGATAAAGACCGTCGGAATGACCACGGCCATGATGACGCGAATCCAGTGATTGATTCGCTCGATCCGGCGGTTGCCGTTGTCCTCAGGGGGAGTCGGGGATTGATGATCCATGCGTCTCCTTTCGAGGGGCGGCCTGCCGCTCCATGGCGAGTCCCGGTCGTTGAGAACATCTCGTATGGTAATTGGTGGCGGCGGAGGGACTCGAACCCCCGGCCCGGTGATTATGATTCACCTGCTCTACCAACTGAGCTACGCCGCCTTTACGCCGAACGAAGTGAGGCGAAATGTCCGATGTTAGTACCTTGCTCGCCGCTGCAAGCTGCGGCCGGATGGCAAATGGAACGGAATGCGCTGGGACGACGACCGCGCCGGGCTTCGGGCCGACGGCTTACTCGCGGGTTTTCTCGTCTTCTTCCTGTTTGGTCTTGCAGTTGATGCAGAGCGTCGTCACCGGGCGGGCCTTCAACCGCTTGTGGCCGATCTGCTCGCCGCAATCCTCGCAAATGCCGAACGTCCCGACGCGGATGCGCTCAATCGCCTCGTCGATCTTCTTCAACAGGCGCTGCTCCCGTTCGCGCAGCCGGAGCATGAAATTCTGATCGGCCACGGCGGTCGCCTGATCGCCCACGTCGGCCAGATTCTCGACCTCATGGGCCAGGCCGCCCCCCAGAATCACACCGGCCTCCGCGAGCAAGTCGCTGCGCTGCTGCTGCAGATCCTTTAGAAATTCCTTGAAATCGCCGCCCTTCGGGGCTTCGATCTGGCCGGTCTTTTTGCTTTTTGGCGCCATGGGTGCTCGATCCGTCCGTTGCCGCGTTATCCCGCTCCCTGCCATGAACACGCGAAAAATCCTTGGCAAAGCAGCGGCCACTATATCAAAAGCCTTCACCGGGAGTCAATCCACCCACGACGACGACAGCGAGGGCGCCGCAGACCGCGCATTGCTTGACAGAGTCGAGAAACGTCCGCTATAGTGAGGGTTCGCTTCCCCACGACGACGCCCCCATGCAAATCACCCGCAGACCGACCCGCCAAATCACCGTCGGCAACGTCAAAATCGGCGGCGACGCCCCCATCGTCGTCCAGTCGATGACCACCTCCGACACGGACAAGATCGACGCCACGGTCAAGGAAATCCACGGGCTGGAAGCGGTGGGCTGCGAGTTGGTGCGCGTCACCGTCAACACGCCGGCTGCGGCCGACGCGCTCCCGGAGATCAAACGACAGATCAATCTACCGCTGATCGCCGACATTCACTTTGACTACAAGCTGGCGCTACGCGCATTGGAAGCCGGCGTCGATTGCCTGCGGATCAACCCCGGCAACATCGGCAGCCGGGCGCGCGTGGAGCGGGTCGTCGCCATGGCCAAGGAGCGGCGCATTCCGATCCGCATCGGCGTGAATGCCGGCTCGCTCGAGCGGGAGCTGCTGGAGCAGTACGGCTACCCGACAGCCGAGGCGATGGTCGAATCGGCCATGCGCCATATTCGAATTTTGGAAGAGCTCGATTTTCACGAGATCAAGGTGTCGTTGAAGGCCTCGCACGTAAAGATGGCGATCGACGCCAACCGGCTCTTTGCCAAGCAGACCGACTACCCGATCCACCTCGGCATCACCGAGGCCGGCACAGCCACGACCGGCGCGATCAAATCAGCGGTGGGCCTGGGCCTGTTGCTGGCCGAAGGCATCGGGGACACCATTCGCGTCTCGCTGGCCGCCGATTCGACCGAAGAGATCAAGGTGGCGTTTGAGATCCTCAAAGCGCTGGAGCTGCGCCACCGCGGCATCAACGTCATCGCCTGCCCCACCTGCGGCCGC
>CAZJRH010000214.1:0-2774 GCA_964548215.1 uncultured Nitrospirota bacterium | reverse complement strand
CGTTCCGCTGCCCGTTCCAGGACGACCTCATACACCCGGCTTGTACTCCTTTAAAAAATCCTCCAGTTTCCTGAATTTGAGCGGTTTTTTCCGCAATGCCGCCAACGCTTGCAGATCGTCGACATCGTCCAGGCGCTCCAGCATTTCCTGGTACTCGTCCATCTCCAAAATCACCGCCGCAGGTTTCCCGTTTCTGACGATGATCTCCGGGGATTTTCCTTTAGTCTTCATACAAGAACTCCTGTATTTGAACCAAGCTTATGCGAGAACCGCCGATCAAGTCAAGCTGATCAGAGCCGGATTTACGCCAAATCCAGCCCGATTATTGGCTTGAATTTTAGTTCTTCTAATCTTCCTTTCTTTGTACGCGTGGTCCCATCATGTACTGGGACATCAAGCAGCTCTCGGCGCATCTGAAGATCAAGCCCTGAAGTAAAAAGACATAGGGTCAGGTCTTGCATTGCAACATTCGCCGCCTGCCGCGGGCGAAAATTCAGCCCTCTGCAGGCCCGACCAGGCCTTTGGCATCTTTTTCCTCAAATTCCAGCTTGGGTGGGGTGGTTTTGATCCGTTTTTTGACCCGGCTGATATGCTCGGCAGGTGGAATATTCTCAGGCGGAGTTCCACCAATGCGCTTGATGGCCTCCCGAACCTCCTTGCCCACCTGCTCATGCGTTCGAATCGCCTGTTGCTGGCTGTTCACCCGCTCGCGCGCCAGCTTATCGCGCGTCTGAGTCATTCGGAACTGATTGGCGGCCAACTCAGTGGTGTCCATACGGTCCATGAGTTGCTCTTTTTGGGGGATGCCTTTGCGTTCCTTGATCGCTTCACGGCCAAGACCGCCGTAAAGCCCCTTGTAACCCGCATCGTGAAAGACTCCGAACATTCGATCCTGCACCCCAGCCTCACGCGCCGCCCCTGATAATGCTTTAAATTCCTCGGATGTTTGTTTTCTCAGTTCCAGGCGTTCAACGTCCGCAGCCAGGGTGTCGGATAACTCCTGGCGACGGGCTTGTATGGCGAAGTATTTCTGTGCGTGGGCGATTTCCGGTTTACGAGGATCGCCATTTTGGGCGATAAGATAACAGGCAAAACGGGAAAGATGGTAGTCCTGCGCGATCTGCACCGCCCCCTTCCCGCCCGTTATCGGTTTGCCGGCGTCGGCAAAGTGATGGTCAGGCTCATTTCCTGACTGTTTACATGAGGTAATTGCCCTTTTTATGGCATCTTCGAAACGCCGCCACTGGCCGTACCCTAATAAAGGCTGAAGGTCCCTGGCGCTCCAATATTCGGCGCCATGGTCGTTTCTTTTCTTTAAATCTTCAAAGGATTTATTCCCGCGCACCGGCAAAGATTCTTTAGTCATGATTTTTTCCTCCTACGCCGCCTGCCAAAGCGCTTATCAACGATATGTTGGGGCAGATAAACCCTCAAGATACAGAGATCTCAAAAGGAAGGCAAGCAGACCAGCGGAGGGGGAGTCCTCCGATCCGACAACAACCAGGTTGCGCAACAGCTTCATTGAACGTTACAATGGGTGTCCTATGGCATCGGTCACTCAAGAAGCCGTCCTGGCCGCCCTGAGCAAAATTCAGGATCCGGATCTGCACCGGGATATCGTCGCGCTCGGGTTTGTGCAAAATCTGCAGATCAACGACTCCACGGTCGCCTTCGACGTCGTGCTGACCACCCCGGCCTGCCCCGTGAAAGACCAGATGCGGGACGAGGCGACGCGGCTGGTCTCCGCCCTGCCCGGCGTCTCCAGTGTGAAGATCAACATGACCTCCAGCGTGACGAAGGGAAAAAGCCTGGTGCGGGAGAATTACATTCCGCAGGTGAAGAACACCATCGCCGTCAGCAGCGGCAAGGGGGGCGTGGGCAAGACGACCGTCAGCGTCAATCTGGCCGTCGCCCTGGCCCAGACGGGCGCGACCGTCGGCCTGCTCGACGCCGACATCTATGGCCCCAACGTGCCGCTGATGATGGGCGTCAAGGAGCCGAAGGCCAGCACCCAGGACAACAAAATTCTTCCCGCCGAACGGTACGGCGTCAAAATCATGTCGATCGGCTTTTTCGTCCCAGACGATCAGCCGATCGTCTGGCGCGGGCCGATGATCCACGGCGCCATCCAGCAGTTTTTACGCGATGTCGAATGGGGCGAGCTCGATTATCTGATCGTCGATCTGCCGCCGGGCACGGGTGACGCCCAGCTCTCCATCGCCCAGTTGGTGCCCATGACGGGCGCGGTCATCGTGACGACGCCGCAGGCCGTGGCGCTGCTTGATTCCCGCAAGGGGCTGGAGATGTTCAAGAAGGTGAATGTCCCCGTGCTGGGCATTGTGGAAAACATGAGCCATTTCGTCTGCCCTCATTGCGCGAAGACGACCGAGATCTTCAGCCGAGGCGGCGGGGAAAAGGCCGCGATCAAGCTGGAAGTGCCGTTTCTGGGTGATATCCCGATCGATCCGGCGATTCGGCAGTGTGGCGACGAGGGCACGCCGATCGTCGTGGCCGACCCTGACTCGCCTCAGGCCAAAGCCTTCAAGACCATCGCCGGCAAAGTGGCGCAGCAGGTCAGCATCCTGAACGCCGCCGCGCCGATTGAACTGAAAATCATTCAATAACGCGGGTTCGTAGGGGCGGGTTTGAAACCCGCCCCTACCTTCTATAAAAATAAATGGGGACGGATTTGAAATCTGTCCCCATCATCTATCCAGTAAGGGCGGGTTTGAAACCCGCCCCTACCCGCCAGTAATTCGTTTCACTCGTTTGTT
>CAZJRH010000213.1:0-3518 GCA_964548215.1 uncultured Nitrospirota bacterium | reverse complement strand
CGTCATTCAAATTACGCCCGCACGAGGCGCACAACCCCCGGCAGCCCGGCCGGCAAACCACCCGCATCGGAATCGACAGCAACAGGTGTTCGAGCACCACATCGTTCGTTTCCAACCCGCCGTCCCGGTAATACGCCAGCTCCAGGTCGGCCGCCCTCAATTGATGCTCCCCGTCCGGCAACTCCTGCCCGTCCGGCGCCGGCACCAGCACCAGATGGACGGCCGTGCGGATGGGGAAAGCGCATTCCTCCACGCACTGGCTGCACCGGAACCACAGCGACGCGGCCACCTCGCCGTCCATCAGAATGACGTCGTCGGCCCGGGTCACCACCAACTCGGCGCACACGGGCCCGTCGGCCCACCATTCTTCGCGCCCCAACCCCAACTGCGCCAACGGC
This sequence comes from uncultured Nitrospirota bacterium, assembly GCA_964548215.1. GTDB lineage: Bacteria > Nitrospirota > Nitrospiria > JACQCE01 > JACQCE01 > JBFMAJ01. Next base: position 3,120 of record CAZJRH010000213.1, on the reverse strand, counting down.
GTCGACGATGACACCGGGATGCCGTGGGGTGAAATTTCAGAGAGCCGTATCCACATCGCCGCTACACCGGACGCCTGCCGCCCAACGCGCGCCGCACGCCCGTCTTACCTGATGAGGCCCCGCACATGAAAAAGGGGATGGCCCTGTGCGTTCCAGCAGTCCATCCCCTGTCGTGTCACGTTGAGTTTTCAGATCGCTTGTGTGCCGATCAGCGCGATCGGCGAACGCACATGACTCCGGCGCGACTCAAGCGCCGAACGAATTGCCGCAGCCACACGTCGACTTGGCCTGGGAATTCTTGATCGAAAACCCGGATCCCTGCAGCCCGTCGACAAAATCCACCTGCGCCCCCGCCAACAGCGGCGCACTTTGCGGATCGACGAACAACTTCACGCCGTTCATCTCGATGGTCTCATCTTCCTCGCCGGCGCCCTCTTCAATCGCCATGCCGTACTGAAACCCGTGGCAGCCGCCGCCGGTGACGTACACCCTGAGACCGGCCCCGAGCTTCTGCTCGGTGGTCAGCACACCCTTCAGTTTTTCCGCCGCGCGTTCCGTCAACGTGATCATACTGCCTCCATCCTCAATGGCTTCCCGATCCCCTTGATTTTGCTTCTGCTTGATCTTGATCCCCAGTCCCTCGCTGAGTCAAGTCTAACACGCGTTCTTACAACCTGTCAATCGCCGATCGTCGATAATATGGCCTAATTCCGTCGGGCGTCCGAGGGCGCAGGGGCCGCCACGGGGGCGCGGGGCGCCGTGGCAAAGGGACACTGCTGCCGGCGGACGTGCTCCTCAAATTCGGGCTGAAAATGCTGCAAAATACTCTCCACCGACCGGACGGCGCTGTTGATCAAATCGCAATAGCCGCGTCCCCGGATCAGATTGCAGATCTGCTTGATGCGGGCGACTTCCTTGCCCGTGCCCCGGCCCTCTTCGACCTGGCGCAGCAGATCCCGGATATTCGCCGTGCCCATCTGGCAGGGCGGGCACTGGCCGCAGGAGCCGTCGGCGTAAAAAGCCGCAAACCGCAGGGCGGCCGCAACCATGCAGGCCTGATCGTTGTAAACCATGACGCCGGCCGTGCCCAGGCTCGAGCCAATCGCCCGGAGCGAGTCGTAGTCGAGCGGCACATCCAGCGCCGACTCGGTCACCAGGGCGTGCGACGGGCCGCCGGGGAAGATGGCCTTCAGCCCTCGGCCGTTCCGGATGCCGCCCCCCTGCTCATAGACCAGGGTTCGCAGCGGCGTGCCCAATTCCAGCTCGTACACACCCGGTCGCACGACGTCGCCGGAGAGCGTGAAGAGCATGGTGCCGGGGCTGGCCGCCGTCCCGCGGCGCTGATACCACTGGGCGCCCTTCGAGATGATCATGGGCACGTTGCAGAGCGTTTCCGTGTTATTGACCAGCGTCGGCTTCCCGAACAATCCGTGCTGGATCGGATAAAAGGGCGGCTTCTGCCGCGGCCGCGGCGGCCGGCCTTCGATCGATTCGATCATGGCCGTCTCCTCCCCGGCGATATAGGCGTCGGAGCCGCGGAACGGCTCCACGTCGATGGGGAAGAGCGCGCCGGGCTGCTGGCCGATGAGCCCGGCGGCCTTCGCATCGGCCACGGCCTGCGTCAACGCATGAAACTCGTCGACAAACCGGGCCTTGAGAAAGATATAGATCTTGGCGGCGCCCACCGCGTGGGCGGCGATCGCCGCGCCTTCGATCAATTGATGAGGATTCGTCCGGATGAGCAGCCGGTCCTTTTCGGTGCCCGGCTCGCCCTCCGCCGCGTTGCAGCAGAGATACTTGACCGGGCCTTTTTTGGCCGCGGCCATTTCCCATTTCTTGCCGGCGGAAAACCCGGCGCCGCCGCGGCCGCGCAGGCCCGAGCGCTTGATCTCCTCAATGACCTGGGCGGGGCTCCATTCGCGCACCACCCGGGCCAGCGCGTCATAGCCGCCCCGGGCGCGATAGGCCGCCAAGTCCAGGTGCGTCTCTGTCTGCAATAAAATGGGATGGTCCATGAGATGATTGCGCTCCGTCGACGGCGTTAGTCGGTCAGGTCGAGGATTATATACCATGCCGCCGGCAGGCAACAAACGAAAAACGCGGAACGGCTCAAGACGCGGACCGAGCCGAGGGCAGGAACGCTCCGTGCCCTGGATGCGTGGACCGCGCTCAGGCGGTCCGGACGGGCAACCGGTTATCGCCGGCCGGCGGAAATGGTGCGGTTCTTTCCGTCCATCGGCTTGGGGCGATGCAGACGATGGGCCTCGATCACCGGATCGATGATCTCGCCGCAGGCCATGCAGCGCCACCCGGCAAAATAGATCAGGCCGGTCTCGTCGCGGAGATCTTCAAACACCTCGTGCGCCATGTTTCCGTGACAGCGTGGGCAGTCCATCGTGGCTCCCTCCCCAGGTGATACTCACCAGGATAGAAGAGCAAACGGCATGCCGGATTGACAAATTAGATCATACATCAATCTAATCAAATAGTTACTTGAAATTATCTTGCCCGGCAAAGGGCTCAAAACGTCTAAATATGAAACATGGCAAACAATCGAATGGAAAAATACAATATTAGGCAATATTTTCAATTGATTGCATTTATTTCAATTTTGAAACATGTTTCATGAACAAGCAACGAAATAATGGGATTTCTGTCTGAGGGGGAGCTATTTTTCTGAAAACTTGATCTGATACCGCCGCAAACGGCGCCACAGCGTCGTGCGGCTCATCTTTAATCGACTGGCCGCCGCGGCATAATGCCACCCGGTTTGATTCAGCACGGCAAGGATCAATTCCTTTTCCAAATCCGACCGGGGATTCACGCTCGCCACCGCCCGGCCGACCAATCCCTTGTGGCGCACATCGCCCGACAGGTCCGTGGGGAGGATCGTCTCGCCCTGGCAGCGGACCACAGCCAGTTCCATAATGTTCTCCAATTCGCGGATGTTACCGGGATAGTCGTAATTGCTGAGCAGCTCCAGCGCCTCGGGCGAAATGGTGTCGATGTGCTTGCCCGACTCATGGACGAATTTCCGCAACAGATGGTGGGCGAGCGGCGGAATGTCGCCGCGCCGCTGGCGCAACGGCGGCAGGGTCACCGGCACCACGCTGAGCCGGT
>CAZJRH010000212.1:0-1760 GCA_964548215.1 uncultured Nitrospirota bacterium | reverse complement strand
CATTCCACGACGCCCACCGATCCGACGGTGCTGGAGGCGATGCTGCCCTATTTCACGGAGAAATTCGGCAATGCGGCCAGCCGCAATCATTCCTTCGGGTGGGAGGCGGAGGCGGCGGTGGATGCCGCCCGCCAGCAGATCGCGTCGCTCATCAATGCGGATCCGAAAGAGATCATCTTCACCAGCGGCGCCACCGAGTCCGATAATCTGGCGCTCCGCGGCGTGGCCGAAATGTACCGGGAAAAGGGCGATCATGTCATCACCTCGGTGATCGAGCATCGCGCGGTGCTGGATACGGCCAAGCGGCTGGAGAAAATGGGCTTCACGGTGACCTATCTGCCGGTGCGAGCGGACGGCACGGTCGATCCCGAGGAACTGAAGAAAGCGATCACCCCAAAGACGATTTTGATCTCGCTGATGTTCGCCAACAATGAAATCGGTTCGATCAACCCCGTGGCCGACATCGGCCGGATCGCCAAGGAGCGGGGGATCCTGTTCCATTGCGACGCAACGCAGGGGGTCGGCAAGGTCCCCGTCGACGTACAGGCGATGGGCATCGACCTGATGTCCTTTTCAGCGCACAAGATCTACGGGCCGAAGGGTGTTGGCGCGCTCTACGTCCGGCGGAAAAATCCGCGCGTGCGGATTGCACCGATCCTGGACGGCGGCGGCCACGAGCGCGGCATGCGTTCGGGCACGCTGCCGGTGCCGTTGATCGTCGGCTTCGGGAAGGCGGCCGAAATCTGCCAGCAGATGATGCCCGGGGAATCGAAACGGTTGACCGAACTGCGCGAGCGGCTGCGGGAAAGCATCATGAGCCGGCTGGACGCAGTCTATCTGAACGGCCACCCCACGCAGCGGCTGCCGAACAACGTGAATATCAGCTTCGCCTATGTGGAGGGCGAGTCGTTGCTGATGGGTCTGAAGGACATTGCGCTCTCGTCCGGATCGGCCTGCACGTCGGCGACCTTGGAGCCCTCGTACGTGCTCAAAGCCCTGGGCGTGGGCAGCGAGCTGGCGCACTCCTCAATCCGGTACGGGCTCGGCCGGTTCAACACGGAAGAGGAAGTGGACTACGTGGCCGACCGGACGGTTGAGATCGTCAACAAACTGCGGGAGATGTCGCCGTTGTACGAGATGGCCAAAGAAGGCATCGACTTGAGCAAGGTGGTATGGAAAGGCGAGCATTGATCGGACGCATGAATAGGAGGCAGGCGCATGGCATATAGCGAAAAAGTCATCGACCATTACAACAATCCCCGGAACGTGGGGAATCTGGACAAGAACGATCCCACCGTGGGCACGGGCATCGTCGGCGCGCCGGAATGCGGCGACGTCATGAAGCTGCAGATCAAGGTCGACAACGACGTGATCGTGGACGCCAAGTTCAAGACCTTCGGCTGCGGCAGCGCGATCGCCAGCTCCAGCCTGGCGACCGAATGGCTCAAGGGGCGCAGTGTCGGCGAGGCGATGAAGATCAAGAACACCGACATCGTCAACGAGCTCCATTTGCCGCCCGTGAAGATCCATTGCTCGGTGTTGGCCGAGGATGCGATCAAGGCGGCGTTGGAAGATTACAAAAAGAAGCGCGGCGGGGAGCCGGCGGCCGAGCCGCAGGCGGCTGAAACCGCGAAGTCTCATTGACGTGAGCGACGCGAAGCAGGGGGAGGGGAGCGCCATGGCGGAAGTCCATACCGATCAGGTGACGTTGAGCGCGGCGGCCGTCAAAAAGGCCAGGGTTCTGTTGACCGAGCAGCCGG
>CAZJRH010000211.1:0-3441 GCA_964548215.1 uncultured Nitrospirota bacterium | reverse complement strand
GTCGGGCTCCTCGATGAACTTGCGCAGCATCAGGTAGCCGATCAGGATCAGCAGCTGGATGGTGAAGGAGACCAACCGGGGGTCCCAGCTCCACCAGACGTTCCAGGTGGGTTTGGCCCAGATGGAGCCGGTGACCAGGGCGGCGGCCGTGAAAAAGGCGCTGAGGCCCGCCGCAGCATGGGCCGAATTGTCGACGATCGGGTCGCGCTTCCACAGATACCAGAGGCTGGCGCCGGCCAGCGTCCCGTAACCCAGCATGGCCATCTGGGCGAGCGGCACGTGTACGTACATGATGCGCATGACGTCGCCCTGATAATAGTCCGGGGGGGAGGCCACCAGTCCGAGATAGAGGCCGGCGGCCGTGCAGAGGAAGCCGGCCAAGCCGACCCAGCCTTGATGGCGGCGCAGCCAGAGAATGAACGCGGAGAGGGTCATTAGTTATCCAGCACGAAGTCGATGATCCAAAACGACAACACGATAAAGACCATGTCAAACACCGCCAGCAAATCGATCCACGGCCGGATCGATTGTCCGATCAAGGCCGCCCTCGTCGCCTCCACGGCGCCAATGAAGACGGGCACCGCCATCGGAAGCAGCAGAATGGGAAACATCACCTCCCGCGACCGGATCTGCGCGGTCAGGGCCGAAAAGAGCGTGCCGATGGCGGACAGCCCCAGTGTGCCGCCGACCATTATAACCAAAAGAACGGGAACTTTTTCAAGAATATCGAGGTTGAAAAAGATGACGAACAGCGGCAGGAGCAGCAGCTCCACGCAGAGGATGAACAGCAGATTGGCCAGCAGCTTGCCCAGATAGACCGCTCCTTTGGACACGGGACTGATCTGCAGCGCCTCCAGACAATCATTCTGCAGTTCGACGGTGAACGACCGGCCCAATCCGATAATCGCGGTGAAGCCGAAGGCCACCCACATCAGTCCGGCGATCACCTTGTGGATCACCTCGCGATCCATCGCGAAGCTGAAGCTGAAGATCAGCAGCACGGAGAGGGCAAAGAAGAGCATCGAGGAGATGCTTTCGCGGCTCCGCAGCTCGCTGAGCAGATCCTTCCAGAGAATCCAGCCGATTGTCCTAAAAAAGATCATGGGCGGCCAGCAACTCCTTGACGGGGATTTCGTGCAGCCGTCCCTGGCGCAGCACGCCCGCCCGGTCGGCGACCTCGGCGGCCTTGGCCCGGTCATGCGACGACAGCAGGACGGTGGCGCCGCGCTGGCGGCTGTCGCGGATCAGCAGATTGACCAGGGCCATGCCCTTCTCATCGAGCGAGGCATAGGCCTCGTCCATGAGGAGGACGCGGGGTTGGGCTAAAAGGCTTTTGGCGATGGCGAGCCGTTTCTTCATGCCGGCGGAAAAAAAACGGGTCCTCAATTCGGCGAAGGCGCCGATGCCGACGCGGTCGAGCACCGCCTTGATCTCCCGGTCCAAGGGCGACAGCCCCGGCAGCACCAGGGCGAAGCGAAGTTTTTCCACGGCGTTCAGGTCGTCGTAGAGGTGCGATCCGTGGGCCAGGAAAAATAGTTCTTCCCGGACCGCCGTCCGGTCGGCGACGCCGTCCCGTCCCAGAATTTCAAACCGGCCGGCCGACGGCCGCTGCAGCGTGGCCAGGATTTTCAGCAGCGTCGTCTTGCCGGCGCCGTTGGGGCCGAAGAGCGCGTAACAGGAGCCGGCGCTCAGTTCGAACGAGACCTCCTGCAGGACTTGATAGTGACGATACGACTGGCTGATCGCCTCGGCTCGGATTGCGACGGCGGACATCAGCGGCGGGGAGTCTAAAACAACGTCGAGCCGACGGCCAGGATCGGGGTCAGGGGGGCCAGGTCCTCCGCGGTCTCGGCGGTCTTTTTCAGTTGGTGCAGACCGTCGATCGCCTCCTGATAGAGGGCGTCGTCCATGACCAGCTTGCCCAGCGTGCCTTCGCCGCTTTCGATCTTTTTCATGACGGCGTTCAGGCTGGTGGCCAGCGCCTTGGTCTCCACGAAGAGGGAATCGTCGGTGACCAGCTTGCCCAGCGTGCCCTCGCCGCCACTGACCTTTTTCGTGATCTGCTGCAGGTTGTCCAGCGTGTCGGAGAGGCGGACGTAGAGCGTTTCATCGGTGACGAGCTTGCCCAGCGTACCCTCGCCCCGGGCCATCTTTTGCGTAATGGTGTTGAGCTGCTCGAAGCTGCCCTTCAGCTCGACGTAGAGGCTGTCGTCGGTGACTAAACGGCCCAGCGTGCCCTTGCCCGCGCGAATATCGGTCAGCAGGCCGTTCAGGTTGGTGACCGTGTCCTTCAGGCCGCCCTCTTCGGCGCCCAGCGTCTTGTTGATCTGGTCGAAAAATTTCTGCTGGTTCTTGTTCAGCGAGCTGGTCAGTTCCTGCGCCTGCGCCACAATGGTGTTCAGGTCGGCGCCTTCCTTGCTGGGGATCCGGCTGCCCGGCGGCAACAGGGGGGCCGAGGGCGTGCCGAAGGTGAGGTCGATGAAATTGGCCCCCAGCAGGCTGGTGAATTTGATCGTGGCGACCGAATCGGCGCGGATCGCGGCCGCTTTGTTGACCCGCAGGTCGACTTCGATGGTCTGGTCGGCCAGGCGCAGGTCGGTGATGATCCCGACGTCCACGCCGGAGAGGCGGACCGGGTCGCCGACGCGCAGACCGTTGGCCGACTGGAACGCCGTGGTGTAACGCGCGCCGGATGAGAGGAAAAAGTCGAACCCGCCCAGCAGTTCATACGCGATCAACAGGATCGCGATCCCGACGATAAAGAACAGGCCGACTTTGATCGGAGCCGATCCCTTCACCAGATCCCCCTTTCCGCGAGCCCGTCTGAGCCGTGTCACGCGCGCTCGATCGACTCCGATTGTACTACATCGGCCGGCGAACGCCAATCCGCGCGTTTACGCGCGGGCGATAAAGCGCCGCACCAGCGGGTCGGGGTGCGCCCGGATGGCGTCGGGCGTGCCCTCCGCGATAATCCGGCCGTCGTGGATCATCGCGACGCGGTCGGCGATGGCGAAGGCCAGGCGCAGATCGTGACTGACGATGATCGACGTGAGCCGAAGGCGCTGCTTTAAATCGACGATGACCTTGCCGATCGTGTCGGAGACCAGCGGGTCCAGCTCGGAGGTCGGCTCGTCGTAGAGGATGAGATCGGGATTCATCGCGAGCGCCCTGGCGATGGCCACCCGCTTTTTCATGCCGCCGCTCAGCGTCGACGGCATCAGCGCGGCGGCGTCGTCCAGCCCGACCATGGCCAGGCAACGCTGCACCACGGCGGCGACCTCTCCGGACGTCCGGAAAATATGGTGCTCCACCAGCCACAGGCCGATGTTGTCGCCGACGCTCATCGAGTTGAACAGGGCGGAGGATTGAAAGATCATGGCGATCCGGTAGCGCGCCCGCATCTCGGGATCGATGCTCGGAAGGCCGCCCACCAGCACCGTG
>CAZJRH010000210.1:0-4117 GCA_964548215.1 uncultured Nitrospirota bacterium | reverse complement strand
GATCCCACGAAAGTGGACCGATCGGCCTCCTACATGTGCCGCTACATCGCCAAGAATCTGGTGGCGGCCGGCATCACGGACCGATGCGAGGTGCAGGTTGCCTACGCGATCGGCGTGGCCGATCCCGTCTCGATTTTGGTGGATACGTTTCACACCGGGAGAATTCCGCAGGAGCGGATTCTGGAATTGGTCCGCCAGTTCTTTCCGCTGACCCCGAAGGGGATTATCGACTATCTGGACCTGCGCCGGCCGATCTACAAGAAAACGGCGGCGTACGGCCATTTTGGCCGGCTGGAGCCGGAGTTTACCTGGGAGCGGACCGATTTGGTCGACAAACTGCGCAAGGAAGCGGGACTATAAAAACAGGGGCCAGGGTCCAGTAGCCCGGGGTCCAGGGAACAAGAGGAGCGACAGTGGATTACGATATTAAGGATATTGGGCTGGCCGATCGCGGGGCCGGGCGCATCGAATGGGCCGAGCAGCAGATGGAAGTCCTCCGGCTCATCAAGAAACAGTTCAAGAAGGAGCAGCCGCTCCGGGGCGTCAGCATCGCCGCCTGCCTGCATGTCACGACGGAAACGGCCAACCTGATGCTGACGTTGAAGGCCGGCGGGGCCGAGGTGGTCCTGTGCGCGTCGAACCCGCTCAGCACGCAGGACGACGTGGCGGCGTCGCTCGTGGCGCACCACCAGATTCCGGTCTTCGCCATCAAAGGGGAAAACCACGAGACCTACTACCGCCACATCATGTCGGTGTTGTCCATTCGGCCCACCATCACGATGGACGACGGCGCCGATCTGGTCTCCGTGCTCCACGGCGAGAAGAAGGCGCTGGCGGTCGGCCTCTTGGGCGGCACCGAAGAGACGACGACCGGCGTGATCCGTTTGCGCAGCATGGCCAAAAAGAATGTCCTGAGATTCCCCGTGATCTCCGTCAATGACGCGGAGACGAAGCACCTGTTCGACAATCGCTATGGCACGGGCCAGAGCACGGTCGACGGGATGCTACGCGCCACGAACCGGCTGATCGCCGGCGCCGTCGTGGTCGTGAGCGGCTATGGCTGGTGCGGCCGGGGTATCGCGATGCGCGCCCGCGGCATGGGCGGCCGGGTCGTTGTGACGGAAATCGATCCGATCAAGGCGCTGGAAGCCGTGATGGACGGCTACCAGGTGCTGCCGATGGCCGACGCGGCGCCGCTGGGCGATTTCTTCGTGACGGTCACCGGCGACATCAAAGTGATCCGGAAGGAGCATTTCGAGGCGATGAAAGACGGCGCGATCGTCTGCAACTCCGGCCATTTCAATGTGGAGATCGACATCCCCGCGCTGGAGAAGCTGAGTCGGAAAAAGCGCGCGGTGCGCGACTTCGTCGATGAATATCACATGGCGGATGGGCGGCGCATTTCCCTGCTGGGCGAAGGCCGGCTGATCAATCTGGCGGCGGCCGAAGGCCATCCCTCGGCCGTCATGGATATGAGTTTCGCCAACCAGGCGCTCTCCGCCGAGTTTCTCATCAAATCCAAGGGGAAGCTCAAGAAGCAGGTCTATCCCGTCCCGCCGGACATCGACCGGCGGATCGCCCGTCTCAAGCTGGAGGCGATGGAGGTGGGGATCGATAAGCTGACGAAGGAGCAGGAGCGTTACCTGGCCTCGTGGGAGCAGGGAACCTGACGTATCGCCCGCGAGGGGCGTCGCTGCTGTTTCAGAGGGCTTTGGGAGATCGCATGGCGCCCAGAGTCGCTCTGTGGGTCTTCAGTCTCCTGATCGCCTTTCCCGCGGCCGCGGCGCCCGTCGAGCGCTCCATCGTCGCATTCACGTTGTCCGAGTTGGCGCGCGAGGCCGCGATCATCTGCACCTGCCGGGCCATGGGACAGCAAAACCTCTGGGACGCCGACCGGAACATGATGGTGACGACCATCAATCTGCAGGCCGATGAGTATTTCAAAGGTCAGGGCGGCGCCGAACTCGTGGTCGAAGTGCTGAGCGGATTTGCGCCGGGCAAAGGCGCGGCTCCGATCGCTGGCGCCGTGTTCGAGCAGGAAGAGCGGGCCGTGCTCTTCCTGGCGCCGGTCGGGGTGCCGGCCGCGGACGAGACCCAGCATTATGTGGTTGTTCAAGGCGCGCAGGGCAAGTTCACCATCCGGGTCGATCCGCAGACGGGCGAGGAGCGGGTTGAATGGAACTGGCGAGGCGCCCACGCTCCGGGGGAAGCCGATCTGCAGACCCTGCCCCAGCTCACCGCCGCCATTCGAGGCGCCGTTGGCCCCGATGGTGGCCCGGCGCCGACTCCCTAGATCTTTCCTCTGGCCTGAATTCCCGTTTTGCGCTACCATTAGCGCCATGCGATTGAGATCCTTCGCATGGCGCGGCGCACAACCGGCCGATCCGAACGATTGAGCCAACCCGTTAGGAGAACACTATCGTGCGACGCCTCTTCAGCGGCAAGGTTGTGATGGTCATCGGTGTCGTGGTTTCTTTAGGAAGTGGAACTGCGGTGTCACAGGTTGTGGATGAGATCAGCCCGCCGCCCGTTCGCCAATCGCCACGGTATGTTCCAGGCGAGCTTCTGGTGAAGTTCAAAGCGGGTGTGCCGGCGGCGACAAAAGAACGGCTCCACTTGGAGGCGGGGGCCAGGAGCAAACGGGACCTCCGCAGGATCGGCGTGCAACACCTGACGCTCCCGCCCCATTTGACGGTGGAGCAGGCGATCGATCTCTATCGGAGCAAGGCCGAGGTCGAGTATGCGGAGCCAAATTATCTGCGGCGCGCCGCGGTAACGTTCCCGGACGAGCAGCTGCTGGGGGATTTCACCCTGCTGTGGGGGTTGCACAACATCGGCCAGATCGTGAACGGTTCGGGCGGGACGGCGGATGCCGACATCGACGCGCCGGAGGCGTGGGACGTGGTGACCGGTTCGTCGAACGTGGTGATCGCCGTCATCGACAGCGGCGTGGCCTGGGGTCATGCGGATCTGGCCGGCAACATCTGGGCCAATACCGGCGAGATCGCCGGCAACAGCGTTGACGACGACGCGAACGGCTTCGTCGATGACGTGCGGGGATGGGATTTTGTCGATGACGACAATGACCCCACCTCGGAGGACGACCCCGGCCACGGTACCCACGTGGCCGGCACGATTGCGGCGGTGGGCAACAATACGGCCGACATCACCGGCGTCATGTGGGACGCACAGATCATGCCGTTGCGATTTCTTGATGCCGCCGGATCGGGCAGCGTGGCGGACGAGGTGGCGGCGATCAATTATGCGATCGACAAGGGCGCGTACATTATGAACGCCAGCTATGGGGACAATAATTTTTCCGCCTCGGAACGCGATGCCATCGCAGCCGCGGAAGCGGCGGGGATCGTCTTTGTCGCCGCCGCCGGCAATGAAGGCAGGAATAATGAGTCCGTCCATCATTATCCGTCGGATTACGTGCTGGATAACATCATCGCCGTGGCGGCCACCACGCGGGCCGATGCACTCGCCAATTTCTCCAATTACGGGACGACCTCCGTGGATCTCGGCGCCCCGGGTGTTTCCATCTACAGCGCTGTGAATTTTGGAGGCGCTTCGTTCGATTTTCTGAGCGGCACGTCGATGGCGACGCCCCATGTCGCGGGCGTGGCGGGCCTGGTCCGCTCCGTGGATCCGTTATTGTCGACGGCCATGGTCAAGCGGGCGATCCTCAATTCCGTCGATCCGAAGGGGCTGCGGGTGGTCACGGGCGGGCGGCTCAACGCCAACGGCGCGGTGCGATATGTGACCAACGCCGATCTGCGCGTGACCCAAACGGCCGATGCCGACACCGTGGCGACCGGCGACGACGTCACCTTTACGATCACGGTCACCAATCTCGGTCTGCGGGACGCGACGGATGTCAGCATCACCGATGCGCCGCCGGCCATCCTGACCTATGTGTCGGCCACACCCAGCCAGGGCAGTTGCAGCGGGACGGACACGGTGGTCTGCGCTCTGGGCGCGCTGGCCCTCGATGCCAGCGCCACGGTCATCATTGTGGCCACCGGCGCCACGGCCGGTACGGCGAACAACACGGTGATCGTGGCTGGCACCATGGCCGACGTGGTCACGGCGAACAACAGCGCCACGGTCAGCG
>CAZJRH010000209.1:0-2488 GCA_964548215.1 uncultured Nitrospirota bacterium | reverse complement strand
ACAAGATCAGCGACAATATGTTCCTGGGCGCGACGAACGCGTTTACCGGCGAGGCCGGCAAGGTGAACAACGTCCTGACCGGCGAAACCGGCCAGGCGCCCACCAAGGTGGCCCGTCATTACAAGGCCCAGGGCATCGGCTCGATCGTCATCGGCGATGAGAACTACGGCGAAGGCTCCTCGCGCGAGCACGCCGCGATGTCGCCGCGCTTGCTGGGCGTGAAGGTCGTCATCACCAAGAGTTTCGCCCGGATCCATGAAACCAATCTCAAGAAGCAGGGTGTTCTGCCGTTGACGTTCGCCAATCCGGCGGATTATGACGCCTTCGAAGAGAAGGATCGCATCAGCATCACCGGGCTGGCCCATCTGGCGCCCGGCAAACCGGTGGAAGTGACGATCCACAAGGCCAACGGCCCTGAGAAGAAAATTCAGGCCAACCACAGCATGACCGAGCAACAGATCGGCTGGTTCAAGGCCGGCTCGGCGCTCAACGCACTGAACTAATGATTACGAAGGAGACGCTCGCCGGTTATATCCGGACAGTAATCCCGGACGCGGAGGTGACCGTGACCGACAAAACCGGGATGATGGATCACTTCATCGTCCGGGTGGTTTCCCGGCAATTTGAGGGCAAGTCGCTGCTGGATCGAAATCGGCTGGTCTATCAGGCATTGAGCGCACCCATGCAGGACGGGCGTATCCACGCCGTGGAAATCAAAGCGGAAGCGCCGGCGCCCACCGCACCCTAAGGGTGACCGGCAGGAAGGAACATCAAGATGGCGGACCCAGTCGAGCAGGAAGTCACAGAGGAGATCAAAACGCACAAGATCCTGATCTACGGCAAAGGAACCAAAACACAACCACAGTGCGGCTTCACCAACGAGACCATTCAATTTTTCCAGAAATATGGCCACCCGTTCGAGGTGGTCAATGTCCTGGGCAATGACGCCAAGCGGAACTATCTGAGCAAGCTGACCAACTGGCCCACGCTGCCCAAGGTCTTCATCAACGGCACCTTTTACGGGGACACCGATATTCTGGACGAGATGGAGCGCAAGGGCGAGGTCAAGCCGCTCCTCGACACCGCGTTTAAATCGTAATTAATCTGTAGGGGCGGGTTTGAAACCCGCCCCTACAAATATCGGTTCCCGCATTGCCCGCCTCCCGACAGCTCACCGCCGAGCTGATTCTTTTCGCCACCACCTTTATCTGGAGCAGCACCTTCATCGTCCTGAAATGGGGACTGGAGGAATTCTCGCCGCTGCTGTTGCTGGCCCTGCGCTTCACGCTGGCCGCCGCGCTCTTCATGCTGCTCTTTCCCGGATCGCTGCGCCGGCTCTCCCCCGCCGCCCTCAGGGAAGGCGGCCTGCTGGGACTCTGGTTTTTTCTGGGCTTCGCGCTTCAAACCATCGGCCTCAATTACACGACGGCCTCCAGATCGGCCTTCCTCACCGGCTTGGTGGTGCTCTTCACGCCGCTGATTCATTATCTGGGGCAACGGGGCGACGGCCGGCAGGGACCGACCCCCGCCACGCTGGCCGGCATCGGACTGGTCGTCGCCGGCCTCTGGCTGCTGACCGATCCCCGCGGCGGCGCCAACATCGGCGACCTGCTGACCCTGCTCTGCGCGATCAGCTTCGCCGTCTTCATCGTCTCGCTGGATGACGTCTCCCGCCGCCATGACGTCGCGGCGCTGACTTTCGTGCAGATCGCCTCGACGGGGCTCTATAGCTGGATCGGCGTGGCCCTGTGGGAGCGGCCCGCGCTGTTCGAGCCGACCTGGATCGGCATCAGCGTCATCCTCTACCTGGCGACGGCCGCCACGATCCTCACCGGTTATGTAATGACCCGATATCAAAAGGACACCACGCCGGTGCGCGCCGTCATCATCTACACGATCGAGCCGGTCTGGACCGCGCTGATGGCGGCGGTGTTGCTGGGGGAGCGGCTGGGGCCCGCCGGCATCATCGGCGGCGGATTGATCCTGATCGGCATCCTGGTGGCGGAGTCCATCGGCCGGCGTTGAATCGCGGCTGCGGCAAGTGATACAGTTCCCCCCATGAACACAACTCGCCGCCACATCCTTTCGGCCACCCTGCTGGCCCTGCTCCTGCCCGGCTGCATCACCATTGACATGACCAACGGCCCTGCGGTATTGCAGGAAAAAACGCTCGAGGGCAAGGGGCGCGACAAGATCCTGCTGGTCGATATCAGCGGCATGATCACCGACCAGGAATCGAGCTCCGGCCTCGTCAATCCCAGCACCACGCCGAGCCTGATCGACCAGGTCAAGGACGCGCTCAAAAAGGCCGAGGACGACGAGCACGTCAAGGCCGTCATTCTTCGGATCAACAGCCCCGGCGGCACGGTCACCGCGTCGGACATCATTTATCATGAGCTGGCCGCGTTCAAGGAACGGACCAAGCGGCCGGTCATCGCCAGCATTCTGGATCTGGGCACCTCCGGCGCCTACTACGTCGCCCAGGCGG
>CAZJRH010000208.1:0-1505 GCA_964548215.1 uncultured Nitrospirota bacterium | reverse complement strand
CCGCGTCGATCCGGACCGCGTCGCGCTCACCGGCATGTCCAACGGCGGCCTGGGCGCGTATCTGGTTGGTCTCTATCATGCCGATCGTTTCGCCGGCCTGGCGCCGATGGCCGCGCCCTTTCCCCGAGGTTTTTATCCACTCTTTGAAAACGGCCGTCACACGCCCTTCTACCTGATCCACGGCGAACAGGACCAGGTCGTTCCGGTCTTTTACAGCCGCGACGCCGCCGACTATCTGCGGCGGGAAGGGTACGCGGTGGTGTATCGCGAGCACGGCCAGGTGCATCCGATGGCCGGCGGCCATTTCTTCCCACGCGATGAGTTGCCGCAACTGGTCGACTGGTTGCACACACAGCAACGCGCGCCCCGGCCCGACCGGGTAGTCGCTGTGCTCGACCGCGACCACACGGGGCGGTTTCATTGGATCCGGCTGGATGCGATCGACCCGGCCGTCGCCTCGTTTTGGTCGTCGGAACAAAATGCCGAAGAGGCCCGGCGGCTGGAGGCGGGTGTCTATGCCCGCTTGTCCGCGCAGGTGCGGGACAACGACATCACGGTCGAGACCACGGGCGTGCACCGGTACACCCTGCTGCTCTCTCCCGACCTGGTCGATCTCTCCCGGCCGGTTCGGGTGACGACCAACGGACGGGTCAGCTTCGACGGGCCGCCGGTACCGGACAGCCGGCTGTTGCTGGAAGAGGCGCGCCGCCGGCTCGACCCCTCTCGGCTGGTTTGGGCTGAAATCACGATCGACGTGCCGTGAGGCGTGAACAGCGTAAGACGTGAGGTGTGAGAGCGTCAGGCGTAAGGGGGAAGAACGTATGGTTGACGCCGTCCTCTTGTACCCCTTACGCCTCACGCCTTACCCCTTACGTTTTTCACTATGATAAAATGAATGTGGTTTTGACCTGGGATCCGGGAGGCGGGATGGAACAGGCGGCGACCGGCGGCGGCGCGCGGTTTTTCATTGCGCATCTGTTCTTCTTTGTCGTCTTCGTCGTGCTGATCTGGGCCCTGGTGGTTGTGTTCCTGCATCACCGGCGGCCGGGGCCGTTGCTGCTGGCCGCCGTTCCACTGGTGTTGATCTTCCTGACCGCCTACCTGGCGCCGCGCCTGCCCGCCGCGCACCGGGCGGTCAACATCATCTATGACGGGTTGCTCATCTACAACACATACTATTTTTGGATGCGCCATCCGCGGTCGCTTCGCTGGTTGTACCTGGCCGCAGTCATCGGTACGGCGCTGGATTTTGCCATGCATTTCGTCATCAAGATCGCCTGAGGTAGGACTGGACCATGGCCGGAGCCGTCGCCGACGTTGATTGGCAGCCCTGGAGCGGGACGGTCTTCGAGCGGGCCCGCGCCGAAGGCAAGCCCGTCTTTCTCTCCATCTCGGCGGCCTGGTGTCATTGGTGCCACGTGATGGATGAGGAGAGTTTCGCGCACCCGGAAGTCATCCGGCAGCTCAACGGGCGATTTATTCCCGTCCGGGTCGACAGTGACAAA
>CAZJRH010000207.1:0-2319 GCA_964548215.1 uncultured Nitrospirota bacterium | reverse complement strand
CGGCGGCTACGCCGAATATGTCGCGGTGCCGGCGCTCAACTGCCTGCCGATCCCGGAGAAGCTCTCCTTCGACGAGGCGGCGGCCTTCCCGCTCGTCTACCTGACCTCCTGGCACATGCTGATCGGCCGGGCCAAGCTGGCGCCCGGCGAGACCGCGCTGATCCACGGGGTCAGCAGCGGGGTGGGCAGCGCGGCGCTGCAGATTACCAAGTTGATCGGCGCCACCGCCATCGTCACGGCCAGCCAGGATGAAAATCTCGACAAAGCTCAACGCCTCGGCGCCGACCACACGATCAACTACGCCAGCACGGACGTCACCAAGCGCGTCAAGGAATTGACGGGCGGCCGCGGCGTCGACGTGGTCTTCGAGCACATCGGCCCGGCCACCTGGGAGCACAGCCTGCAATCGCTGGTCAAGGGCGGACGGCTGGTGACCTGCGGCGCGACGACCGGCCCGCAGGTCACGCTCGATCTGCGGTACATCTATTCCAGGGAGCTGACCGTGCTCGGCTCGTATCTGGGCACGCGGGCCGAATTGGCGACCGTCGCCAAATTGGTGGGCGCCGGCAAACTGTCGCCGGTCATCGGGGGCACCTTTCCGTTGCGCGAAGCGAAACTCGCGCAGGAGCGGATGCTGCAACGTCAGTTTTTCGGCAAACTGGTCCTGAAACCCTGAAAATGGGGACAGATTTATTTTCCTCCCGATCGCCGCATCGACGATTGGGAAAATAAATCTGTCCCCATTTTCCTTCAGCTCGGAGCAGCGAAGGGGTGGTAGTCACACCTTCACAAAAATCTGTCCGTCCCGGATCATCACCGGATAGGTGTCGATCCGCTCGTCGGGGTTGATGACACACTCCCCCGTGCGCACATTAAACGACCACATGTGCCAGGGACAGGTCACCACCTCGCCCGCCAGATCGCCCTTGCCCAACGGCCCCCCGGAGTGAGGACAACTATTGGTGGTCGCATAGACGATGCCCTCGACGTTGAACAGCGCCACCAGATGTTCACCGAGCCGTACCATGCTGGCGTTGCCGGGCGGCACGCTATCGAGACTCGCGGCGGCGACAAATGCCTTGTCCGGGGTCGGCGGGCTCACTGGTAGCGCACCACCATAGGGTCGACCGTCTGCGACCAGCGGTCGATGCCGCCGGCCAGATTCTGCACGTGGGTGAAACCCTGCTGGCGCAGCCACAGCACCGCCTGATAGCTGCGCATGCCGTGATGGCAATAGACCACCGTGGGGACGTCGGGATCGAGCTCGCCGACGCGCTGCGTCAATTCGCCGAGCGGGATCAGCGTGGCGCCGTCGATCCGCGCCACCTCGTGCTCCCAGATCTCCCGCACGTCCAGCAGACAGACGGGCTCCTTGGCCTCGCGGCGCCGGTGCAGTTCTTCGGGTAAAATTTGGATGGGCGGTTCGGCGCTCACAGGGCGTTATTGTGGCATGCGCCTCAATCCAAAAGCAACGCATTCTCAACGAGTTAATAAGCCCTGCCCACAGAGAGGCGGGACTCACGGCCGCCGTAAGACAGGGCTTATTTCCTCAGAGGTGGAACATCATTATTGATATGCGCCAGACTTGAACCAAAAACCGGTTCAAGACTGGCTATGCGGTTGACACCCCCCGAATCAACTCGTATAATTTTTTTGCGTTTTTGACCACATGAACGCATTGAGGCATTGTCATTGACCGCGCGGGCACATTTGAAATCACCGGCACCACGGCCGATCTCGCCATTTCAGCCGAAGCCGGCACGGTGGAACAGTTGTTTGCCGCCGCCGCGCAGGGACTCTTCAGCCTGCTGGTCGATCCGTCGCTCGTCCGGCCCGCGAAGCAACGATCCGTCACCGCCGATGCCGGCGACCTGGTCGGATTGCTCATTGCCTTTCTCAACGAGTTACTCTACGTGCACGAATCGGAGGATTTTCTGATGGCCTCGGCCGCGGTGACGGCCCTCACCCCCACGCGCGTGGAGGCCGTCCTCACCGGCGAAACGATCGACTCCAAGCGCCATCGCGTGCAGCATCACGTCAAAGCCGTCACCTACCACCGCGCCATCGTCGAGCAGACGGCCTCGGGCTGGCGGTCAACGGTGATCGTGGACGTGTGAGAGACAACATGCACCCATTGATTCAACGCAGCGACTACCGCTGGGAGATTCCGACCAGTTTTCAACCCGGCATGCTGGTGCCCGGCGTCATTTTTGCGAATAAAACGCTGATCGAGGCGATCGTGCGCGACCGAGCCTACGAGCAGGTGGCCAACACCGCCTGTCTGCCCGGCATCGTGAAGGCGGCTTACGCCATGCCCGA
>CAZJRH010000206.1:0-6516 GCA_964548215.1 uncultured Nitrospirota bacterium | reverse complement strand
GGGCAGCGACTGGAACGGCAGGTGCTCGCGCGTGCCGTGACGATGTTCGTCAACGACCGGCTGGTGCTCCGGCGCGGGCGCGTGATCGACAGCCGACACGAGCACGATGTGCAGGAACGGGCCAAGCAGTTTTACAACGCGAGCAGATAGCCATCGGGCTTGCAAAATCGACGAGCCGGGCCGTATCATACGTCGTCCGAGCCGCTAGCTCATCTGGTAGAGCACCGGCCTTTTAAGCCGGGTGTGCTGGGTTCGAGTCCCAGGCGGCTCAGTAAAATTTCTGCCAGAAATTTTACTGAGCCGTACCTGGAACTCGCCGTGAGAGGAAGGCCTTCGGCCGATTGATTGATCCGCGCCTTCGGCGCGATGTGCACGGTCGAGTCCCAGGCGGGCACGGACGATTTTTGGCAATAAGAGGCCTTCGGCGTTATTGGGAATTCTGCCCCTTGCGGGGCAGGGCATGGTCGAGTCCAGGCGGAAATTTCCTGGCGGAAATTTTGCCGTACCTGCGCCTCGCCGGTGAATAGAGAATAGAAAATAGGGCGCCCCCATTTTCCATTCTCTATTTTCCATTTTCTGGGTTTACGTCCCCATCGTCTAGCCTGGCCCAGGACGCCGCCCTTTCAAGGCGATAACACGGGTTCGAATCCCGTTGGGGACACCAATTTTTTCAATGATTTAGAGAATTTAAATTTGGTGGAGTGTGCCAAAGTGGTGCCATGTTCTGTATATAGCCGATTCCCTCTCGGTATGGTATAGTCAGGGCACACTTACAGAAGGAGTATTAATGAAGGAAAAGGATAATAAGACGGAAGCGCAACATGATGACTCCAGGGGGCAACCCCAGACTGTGGAGCAACTTCTTGTTTTGATGCCATCGGGAATTGGAACAGATACCGCTTTAACCTTGATGGAAGTCTACGAATCCATTGAGCGATCCTACCGGGCCGCCGTATTAGCTGGCGAAGCTCAGCCGCAGGTTACCCAGTCCACAAATTATTAATTGAATGCCGACTTGGGGTCAGATTCTAAGCGAAGTACAGGAGAGTGCTCGCCAGAAACAACCTGCCGGTCCTGATTTAGATGGCATTCGTCTGAAGTACCTGCAAAAACCCAAGAGCCCTAAGCGGGCTGTAATCTCTTACATAAGCGGCTGGCTGGAGGGCAAACAAGACAGCCCTGCTCTTTCCGTGGAGCCTAAAGATATTCACGGGTTAATGGAGGTATGTTACAAGGTTGAGGAGCGGGAATTAGATCTGGTTCTTCATAGCCCAGGTGGTTCTGCCCAAGCTGCGGAGCAAATGCTTGAATACCTGCGAACCCGCTTTGATTATATTCGAGCCATTGTTCCCCTTCAGGCAAAATCCGCCGCAACCATGATCGCATTGGGGTGCGACGAAATTCTGATGGGTGCTCATTCTGAATTGGGACCGATTGATCCTCAAATTCTTATTCCAGTACCCGAGGGGTTACGATTCGCCCCTGCGCATGCTATTTTGCGAGATTTTGCTAGAGCAAAGCGGGAATGCAGCGAAAATATTGGCAATCTTCCTGCTTGGACCCCCATTTTGCGTTCCTATGCGGGAGGACTAATCGAGTTTTGCCATCAGCAGGTTCAGCTATCTATTGAGATAGTGCAGAAATGGATAGAAAAGTACATGCTCAAACATGACGATATGGGGATTCCAATTGGTGAAAGAGCAGCAAAAGCAAAGAAAATTGCTGAATGGTTTGGTTCAGAAGAAGCGTATGATCGTCTTCGAACCCATGCCAGACCCATTCGGTATGAGGAGCTGAAAGCTCAAGGACTCAGGATGAGGCGACTTGAAGATGATAATGATCTGCAGGACCGCGTGTTGAGCGTCTATCACGCAAACAGCCTTACGTTTCAGGGACCTGCCGTTAAGATCGTTGAGAATCACCTTGGTCGGAGAAAGGTGAATATTCAAAAAATTGTTAATGTTCAGGTAGGGCCTTCTCCCAAATCCATTCAGGAATAGGAAAAATTTACCCCGAAGCCATGAGGCTGAGGGGCCATGATGTTGCTCTAAGGGTATCATGGGATGTTGCACTTAGCGGTGCAATGACAGTTGCTTCGCTCCAGCCTTGACATGCTATACCCGTTCGGTATATAGCTAGGCCATGTCGGACTGGAGGTTCCATCACAGGTTCATGGTCTTGGCCGTGGTCCTGTCCGTTGCGGCGACGTCCTGTTATGTTGACCATGTCGCCCCGATGAATACGGCGATGGATCACTCCCATGCCATGTCCTCCGGCTGCATCCCCGATCTCTGTGTCACGATCACCTCGAAGGATTCCTCGTTGGTGGGGAACTCCGTCGAGTCTGTTGCGTGGTTGAGCGCTCTGCTGCTCGCCGGTCTTGCCGCTCATCTGGCGGCTCCCGATTCCCGTCACGGGACTCGCCTTGCCGTTGCGACTCGCCTCCCTGGAAGTCCGCGGAAGCTCTATCAGCTCCACGCCGTCTATCGCCTCTGATTTCTCGTTCGTAAGCCCGTAAAACCATTCCGCACGCTCTTCAACTGGAGCGTGCCGGTCTTTTCGAATTTTCGCGCGTCGAGGAGAATGCGTGATGCACATCAAGCAAATGTTTCTTGCCATCATGGCCATCGGGCTGGCTGCCGTCCCGGCGATGGCCGGCGAGTACAGCCTGGTGATGGATGAAACACTGGTGAATATCACGGGCCGGGAGCGGACGGCCATGACCATTAACGGGACCGTGCCCGGTCCCACCCTGAGATTCCGCGCTGGCGAGGAGGTGACCATTCACGTCACCAACCGGCTCAAGGAGACGACCTCGCTCCACTGGCACGGCCTCATCGTCCCGAATGCCATGGACGGCGTGCCCGGCATCAGTTTCGAGCACATTCATCCCGGCGAGACCTTCACCTACCGCTTCACGGTCAAGCAGAGCGGCACCTACTGGTATCACAGCCACTCCGGCCTGCAGGAGCAGGCCGGAGTTTACAGCCCCCTGATCATCGACCCGGCCGGGCCCGAGCCGTTCCACTATGACCGGGAGCATGTGATCATGCTCTCCGACTGGACCGACGAGGAGCCGGATCGGGTCCTGGCCAGACTCAAGAAACAGAGCGGCTACTACAACTTCAACAAGCCGACGGTCATCGATTTTTTCCGGGATATCGGCCGAAACGGCTGGCGCGCCGCGTTCTCCGACCGGCTGATGTGGAATCGGATGCGGATGGATCCGACGGACATCGCCGACGTCACCGGCGCGACCTATACGTTCCTCATCAACGGCCGGCCGCCCGCGTCCAACTGGACGGCGCTCTTCAACGCCGGTGAGCGGGTGCGCCTGCGGTTCATCAATGCTGCGGCGATGACCTATTTTGATCTCCGGATTCCCGGGCTCCAAATGGAGGTGGTGCAGGCCGACGGCCAGAATGTCGAACCGGTGGTGGTCGATGAGTTTCGCATCGCGGTCTCCGAGACCTATGACGTGATCGTCCAGCCGCGGGAAGAGCGGGCCTACACGATTTTTGCCGAGGCGATGGACCGCAGCGGCTATGCCCGGGGGACGCTGGCGCCTCGTTCCGGGATGGAAGGGCCAATTCCGCCGATGCGGCCGCGGCCGGTCCTGACGATGGCGGACATGGGGATGGCGGGCATGGATCATGGGATGAAGCGGGACGCCATGACCCCGGAGAAGGAAGCGCCCATGCCGGAGATGGATCACGAGGCGATGGGCCATGGGGCAATGGCCCCCATGCCGGATATGGCGTCGGGGGAAGCGCCGATGGTGATGCACGGCCCCGACACCCACGGCCGTGGCAACTCCATGGTCGCGATGATGCCGCGAAGCCGGCTCCACGAGCCCGGCGCCGGTCTCGACAACACCGGAACACGGGTACTCACCTATGCCGACTTGCGGGCCTTGCAGCCCGGGGACGATCGCCGGACGCCCGAGCGGGAGATCGAGCTGCATCTGACCGGCAACATGGATCGCTACATCTGGGGATTCAACGGAAAAAAATATTCGGAATCCGATCTGATTCCATTCCGGTATGGCGAGCGGCTGCGCGTCATCCTGGTCAATGACACGATGATGGAGCACCCCATTCATCTGCACGGCATGTGGATGGAGCTCGACAATGGAAACGGCCAACACAATCCCAAAAAGTTCACGATCAACGTGAAACCGGGCGAACGGCTCTCCTTCCTGATGACGGCCGACGCCATGGGGGCGTGGCCGCTGCACTGCCATCTGGTCTACCACATGGCCGCCGGCATGATGATGCACGTCATGGTCTCCGAGCACAATGAGAAGGCGCACGGAGAGGGCCACTGATGAGGAGCGTAACCCAGCCGACTGTCGGCCGCGCGCGCTGTGCAGCCGTGCTCCTGCTGGCCGCGACCACTCTGACGTGGGGACCAGGCCTTGCGCCGGCCGCGGAGGAAGAATCCTCAATTCTGACATTCATCGAGGCTGATCAGCTCGAATATCGGGCAGGCAGAGAGGACACATTCAGTTGGGAAGCTCAGGGCTGGGTCGGCGGGGGCTATAACAAAATCTGGTTTAAGACCCAGGGGGATGACCCCATCAATGGATCCGCGGAAAACGCTGAGTTCCAGGTGCTGTACAGCCGGGCCATGACGGCGTACTGGGACTTGCAAGTCGGGGGCCGCTACGACGCGGAGCCTCACCCTACTCGCGGATTTGCCGTCCTGGGCATCCAGGGGCTTGCGCCGTACTTTTTCGAGGTGGATGCGGCGGCGTTCGTCAGTCACAAGGGCGACGTGTCGGCACGTCTCGAAGCGGAGTACGAGCTGCTCCTCACACAGCGGTTGATCGCCAAGCCGTCTGCCGAGCTGAACTTTGCCGTTCAGGAGGTCAAGGAGTTGGGTATTGGCTCCGGCTTGAGCGATGTTGAGCTGGGGTTGCGTCTGCGATACGAGATTGTGCGTGAGATCGCCCCGTACATCGGCGTCTCCTGGGAACGCAAGGTCGGTCCCACGGCGAATTTTGCGCGACGCCGGGGGGAGGATGTCAGCGATGCGGCATTTGTCGCCGGCGTCCGCTTCTGGTACTGAACCGCATCCTGGCCACGAAATGGCTAGGGCAAATAACGACCAGGCTGTGACGTGCGCAAACAGAGTGAAGAGGGAGCGTAGGTGTGATGAGAGTTAATGAACTCAGCAGGCGCGTACACCTCCAGTCTGAGGTCATCCGCTACTATGCGCGCATTGGGCTACTAACACCTTCACGCCATCCTGTGAATCGATACCGACTGTTTGCAGAAGCTGACGTGAAGCGGCTTCGCTTCATTCGGCGTGCAAAGCGCTTGGGTTATACGCTGGCTGAAATCGCTGAAATCCTGCGTGAAAGCAGTAAAGGCAAGTCGCCGTGCCCACGGGTGCGGGATATTATCCGCCGGCGTATCAAGGAAAACCGAAAAGGACTGGATGAGATCGCTGCATTGCAGTTGCGCATGGAGAAGGCGCTGGCGAGATGGAACCGGATGCCTGATGGCACCCCCAACGGTGATTCCGTCTGCCACCTGATCGAGTCGGTGGGAGAATTGTAAAAAGCGCTTGACCTGTGCGTGGCACATAGGTCTTATTATGGTCATTGAGCGGTGCGGGAGGGTTCAATGAAGCTGAACATTCGAGCGTTTGCGATTGCGGTCGCAGGGACCATGACGGCGGGTTTTGCGATCTGCATGTTCTTCGTTGCTGTGGCGCCGGAGGCGACCGCAGCCTTCTTCAGTTATGTGCTGCACGTCGATGTCACCGGCATCGCCCGGCCGATCGATTGGGGGAGCGCCTTCGCCGGGTTGGTGGT
This sequence comes from uncultured Nitrospirota bacterium, assembly GCA_964548215.1. GTDB lineage: Bacteria > Nitrospirota > Nitrospiria > JACQCE01 > JACQCE01 > JBFMAJ01. The sequence continues at coordinate 695 of CAZJRH010000206.1, read as the reverse complement.
GATGGGTGTGACGACGGCATGTTTGGCCGCCGCGGTGGCCTGGCTCTACAATCGTCTATCCATCGATACAGTGAAGAAAAGAGCCTGATCGTGGCCATCGATCCGATCTGCGGCATGACCGTGGAGGAGAAAACGGCGGCGGGTCGATCCCTCTATAAAGGGACAAGCTATTATTTTTGCTCGCCGCAATGCCTTCAGAAGTTTGAGGCGAATCCGTTGACCTTCGTTTCACGAACCACGCCGCCGGCTGCTCATGCCATGCCGGCTTCTTCCCAGGCCAAACCGTCGAAGGAGATGGCCAAGGACCCCATCTGCGGGATGGTGGTGGACAAGGCCGCGGCGCTCAAGACCGAGCGGGGCGGGCGCGCCTACTACTTCTGCAGCGCGGGGTGCCAGCGGACGTTCGAGTCGCCCGAACAGGAACTCAAGTCTATGCGCACCCGCGTGGCGATCGCGCTCACCGGCGTGCTCGTGCTCGCGATCTTGCGCGCCGGGGCGTTCCTTGCCCTCGCGACCGGCGCGACGATCGTCACCTGGGCGCCGATTCCTCAACTTCCGTGGTTCACCTGGGGCATGTGGCTATTCCTTCTGGTGACACCGGTCCAGTTCATCGGCGGCTGGAGCTTCTACGTCGGCACCTGGAACGCGATCAGGACGCGCTCGATCAACATGGACACACTGATCGCGCTCGGCAC
>CAZJRH010000205.1:0-3420 GCA_964548215.1 uncultured Nitrospirota bacterium | reverse complement strand
ACGCCGTTGGCGGCTTCGCCCCCATCAACCGGCCGACGGATTCGCGCTGCTCTCGGTGACCGTGGCTTGGCGGGATGCGACCACCCGTGCACGACAGCTTGAGGTTGTTTTGGTGCGAGCCGATCCTCGCGCGGGGGCGCCGTGATGATCCGGGCGGTTCGTGAGAGACGGGGTTTCTCGCTGCTGGAGGTGATGATCAGCCTGGCCATTGTTGGCGCCGCGGTCGGTGGAGCGGCTCAGTTGCTGGCCGGCCAACTGCATCAGGTCTCGCGTCAGGAGGCGATGGTGGAGCGGCAACAGGAGGGGCGGGCCGCGCTGGCGGTGCTCGCCCGCGAGCTTCGACTGGCCGGTTTTCCGCCGTCGCCCGATCCGGCCTGCCATGCCATGGGCGCGAATGTCGAGGCGGACGCGTCGGCGGTGCGCCTGCTGGCCAATCTGTATGGTGTGATAACGGTGCTGGCCGCGCCGGCCTCGGCCGGCGATGCGTCGCTGCGCATACCGACGAATGAGCAGATTCGTGAGGAGGGTTGGCCGGCCAGCCCCGGGGCCGCCTTTGCCGAGAATGATGTGATCTATCTGCATGATCCGGGGCGCGCCGGCGATCCGGACGATGATCGCGTCGAATGCCATCGGCTGGAGCGCGCCGGCCGATCCGGCGCCGTTTCCCTGGCCGCCGGCGATGCGATGCGCCGGGATTTTCCCGCCGGCGCGCGGGTGCTGGTGGTCAATCTGGTCCGGTACGCCCATGCGCCGTCGTCGCGCCAATTGATGCGCGCGGTTGACGGGGCGAGCCAGTCGGCGGCCGATCATGTCGCGGCCGTTCATTTTTCGCTGCAGGCCGGCCGGATTGAGGCCGAGATGATCTTCGATCCGGTAGGGCCGGCGGGCCGCAGCGGCGCCTGGCGAACCGTGGCGGCATCTCGAAACACGTTCTTCGGGCCATGACGCGTTGCGTTGGAGAGTCAGGTTTATCTGACTGGCCGGTAATCCGGTACCAGTCAGGCTTGTCTGACTCTGTCTGCCTGGAAGGCAGACGAGAGTCAGGCGGCGCCTTGGTGGCGGTGTTGTTGGTGTTGCTTTTGTTGACATTGATGGGAGGTGCGGCGTTGCAGATGAGTCAGGGCGATCTGGAGCAGGCGGGGTTGCGAGCGCAGCAGCAGCGCGCGGAATATCTGGCCGAGTCGGGCGTGGAGTTGGCCATCGGATGGTTTGCGCGGCCGGAGCAGTTTGCCGGTCAGTGGCGGCCGGGGAGCGGCGACTGCCCGCATGCGCTGCGGGCGGGCGATCTGCTGTCCAAGCGCTGCCGTCGATCGACCGGCCGCGCGAGTTTTTCAACCGACGCCGGCGTCAGCCAATTTTCCGGCACGAGCGCCGAACCGGACGGACACGCCATGGTGCCGGCGTCGTCGCTATTTTCCGAGGCGCCGGTTGCGGGCGCGACCATCGAGGTGCGCCTGTTCAAGCCGCTCAGCCGCGGCGCGATCTGCACGGTGCTGTCGATCGGCCGCACCGCCGGCGGAGCGCGACAGGCCGTGCAGGTGGAGCTGATGGAATGGCCGGTGCCGGCGTTGACGGCGGCCGTCGGGGCGGGGAGCGCGGACCCCTCGATTGAACCGATCCGGCTCCATTGGGGATCGCTGCGGTACGACGGCGACGGCCGGCCGGCGCTCAACGATCATGACGTGTGGGCCTATATGGAACTCAAATTGCTGGCGCGCCGCTTTGGCCGCTATTACACGAGCGACCTGCATGGACAGTTGAAATTGAACGGGCAGGGAGCGCCGTTCACTCCCGACCAGGTGTTTGCGCAGAGCGACACGCCGTTGATCTTCATCGATACGATCGATGGGCGGCCGCCGCGCCCCGCGCACGTGAGCAATCTGCCGACCATTGTCCTCTCGCAGGCGGCCGGCCCTCTCAGTTATATCGCCGGCCACCTGGTGCTGGCCCCCGATGGCGCGCCCGGTCGCACGGTGCGCGTGCCGTCGCCGGACGACGGCGGCGTGATCGAATTGCATGGGCTCCAGTTTGCCGGCGGATTCCATGTCGCCGGACAGGTGCGTGTGGAGGAAGAGAGCCGCCTGTATGGAGCGGTCTATGCGGCCGAAGGATTGTCCGGCGCCGAACGATTGGAACTGTGGTACGACCGGAGGCTCGGGACGGGATGGTTGGCCGGGTGGCCGGTGGTGGGGATGCTGCCGGGTAGTTGGCGTTGGATGATGCTGTCGGAATGAATGTGAGGTTGCAAGGGTGGGTGGAACTTGGACGATCATGCAGGATGTGTAAGTAATTACATATAAAGTTGAATTTTGCTTCGGGTTCTTCGGCCGCAGGTCAAATGTGAAGACTTAACGTATTGAAATAACTAAGTAAATTTTATTTATTCCGGGCGCCATTCTGGCATTCCAGTTGCAGGTATATAGTGTACAGCCTCGAGGTGACAGTGGCTCTACGGCTTGGCGAATATTTGCTCCAGCAAAAACTGGTGAACCAAGAACAGTTGGCTCACGCCTTGGAACGCCAGGTTACGGTTGGCGGCCGGCTCGGCACCAATCTGGTCGAACTGGGTTTTCTCACCGATCTGGATCTGACCCGCGCCTTAAGCCGGCACCTAAAAATGGCGCCGGCGGCGCCCGATGTCTTCGATGATATCCCCGCTGACGTGATTCGGCTGTTGCCACGGGAACTGGCCGGCCGCCACGGGGCGGTGCCGTTCCGCAGGGAAGGCCGCGCGATCTGCGTCGCCATGGCCGATCCGTCGGAATTGGCCGCGTTGGACGAACTGACCTTTGCGGCCGGCTGCTCGATCAAGCCCTTCCTGGCGTCGGAAGCGAAAATCCAATGGGCGCTGGAAAAATATTACAGCCTGACCCAACCGCTCCGCTATGTGTCGATTTTGTCCCCCCCGGCCGGGATGACTCTCTTTAACGACAGCGGGGAGATCGATCTGGAGAAGGCGGAGCACACGCTGCCGACCATCGAGAACTTCGAGCACGGGCTGAAGCTGGCCTATGAAGAGCTGGTGCACGTCAAGCATCGGGATGAGGTGGTGGCGGTCCTGCTGCGCGAGTACTCCCTTGTGGTCGATCATGCCCTGTTTTTCGTCATTGCCGAGGGGCGGGCCATCGGACTGATGGGGCGCGGCGGAGGCTCCGCAACGGAAGCGTTATTGGGGCTGGAGATCCGGTTGGAGCAGAGTCCGCTCCTGCGCCAGGCGGTGGAAAAGCGCGAGCCGGTCGTCCAGCTCTTTTCGCCCGAGGCGCTGGGCGCCGAACTGGCGGCGCTGCTGAAGGGCGGCGCGCCGAAGCAGGTCGCGGTTTTTCCCCTGATGGCCGGCGGCAATGTCGTGGGCCTGCTCTATGCAGGCAAGCAGCAATTGACCGACGCCTTTCCTTATGTCGATCTGCTGCAGAAGCTGGC
>CAZJRH010000204.1:0-1721 GCA_964548215.1 uncultured Nitrospirota bacterium | reverse complement strand
GCCTGTCGGTTGCCTACCGCACGGGACCTTCCGGCCTGCGCGCGGGCCCGCATCTTACGGAGGCGTTTACGGCCCGTCAATTTGCCCTGGCGCTTCGCGCACGTGTTCTTTTCACGCCACAGTGGCAATCACCCCGTGAACGGGTGTAGATTCCGGCTGATCCAGTCGCGCTGCGATTGTCGTTTTTTTGCACAAAGGGGATTGAGCGATGAATACGCGAACACCGCTTGCACGGGCCATCAGGTTTGCGATCGGAGGAGCCGTCGGATTGTCTGCGGCCATGACTGCGCCGCTAGCCTTGGCGCAGCAAACCGGCGAAAGCAGCGCCGCGCTTAGCGAGGTGGTCATCACTGGATCCAGGATTCGTCAGAATCCGCTCAATGAAGCGGCACCCGTCATCACATTGTCGACCGAGGAGCTTCAGAAGACTGGCCAGACTTCGGTCGGAGACATCCTGCAGCACATGCCGATCTCCGGCGGTTCTGTCAATACGCGATTCAATTTCAGCGGCAACCAGGGGTTCCCCCCGGATGGCGGTGGTCTCGGCGCCGGCGCCACGACGGCCGACTTAAGACACCTTGGTCCTAAGCGCGTGTTGGTGCTGGTCGACGGCATCCGCTGGGTCAACGAAGCATCGGCGAGCGGCGTCTCGGCGGCGACCGATCTCAATACCATTCCGACCAGCATCATCGATCACATTGAAGTCCTGCAAGACGGCGCCTCGTCCATTTACGGCTCGGACGCCATTGCAGGCGTCATCAATATCATCACCAAGAAAGACTTCGACGGAATCGAGTTTTCGGGATATGGCGGCCAATACGATCAAGGGGATGGCAGTACAGAGCAGTGGAGCGTATCGCTGGGCTCGGCGGGTGAGCAGTCCAGTTCATTCTTCAGCGTGAACTACACAAAGCAGGGCCGAGTCAACTCGAAGGATCGCTCAATCTCGCAGTTTCCAAAGCCCTTCGCCACCTCGTGCGCGGCGGGCGGCTGCAGCTCCGGCACGCCGCAGGGGCGGTTCTTCTTCACCGATCCAAATACGGGCCAGAGCCTTGATCTGACGGTCAACGATGGAGTGACGGGCATTCCGTTCTACGACCCGACGCAACCTGCCACCGGAGCGCGCACCGATGACTATCACAATTTTGATACTGTCGACAGGTTCAACTTCCAGCCCTTCAACCTGATGCAGACACCGAGCGAACGTATCGGTCTCTTTGGCCAGAGTGAGTATCAACTGGCCGACAATGTCAGCTTTTTCGTGAAGGGGCTGTTCAACCAGCGTCGATCAACGAATCAGGCGGCGCCGGAACCGCTGTTCATCGGACCAGAAGCGGGCAATGGCAATTTCCTTGACACGATTCAGGTTGACGCGGCCAATCCCTACAACCCGTTCGGCTTCACCTTGAACGCCAGCACCGACATCGCGAGCGGCGGCACCGATTATTTCATCGGCCGCCGCCCGCTCGAAGGCGGCCCGCGCATTTTCGAGCAGAATGTGGATACCTGGTACCTCGGCGGTGGCTTCCGCGGCGACTTCCAGTTCGCCGATCGTGATTTCTACTGGGACGTCACCGGTGTCTGGTCACGCAACAGCGCCGGTCAAACGACGTATGGCAGCTACAACTCCCGCAAACTGAGCGAAGCGCTGGGCCCAGGCGTGGTCGCCGGGATGAACGGCGCGACGACTACGGCCTGTGGCGCAATTGTTGTCGTAGACG
>CAZJRH010000203.1:0-2093 GCA_964548215.1 uncultured Nitrospirota bacterium | reverse complement strand
GCGGCACGGGCAAGGAGCTCTTTGCCCGGGCCATTCATTATGTGAGCCCGCGCAAGGACGGCCCCTTCGTGGCGATCAATTGCGCGGCGATTCCCCGCGACCTGCTGGAGAGCGAGCTGTTCGGCCACGAGAAGGGCGCCTTCACCGGCGCGGTGGGGCGCCGGATGGGGAAATTCGAGCTGTCTGATCGAGGCACGATCTTCCTGGATGAAATCGGCGAGATGGATATGACGTTGCAATCGAAGCTGCTCAGGGTGCTGGAAGATGACGAGATCATGCGCGTGGGCGGCACGGTCAAGGTCAAAGTGGACGTGCGGGTGGTGGCGGCCAGCAATCGGAATCTCTCCGTCGCGATCACGGAAAAAAACTTTCGCGAAGATCTCTATTACCGGCTCAACGTCTTTCCCATCGTGATCCCGCCGCTGCGCGAGCGCACGGAGGATATTCTGGTGCTGGCCGAGCACTTTCTCGACGTCTACTGCAGCGAATTGCGCAAGTCGATGAAACGGCTGTCGCCCGAAGCGAAGTCGGCGTTGGTGAGCCATACGTGGGCGGGCAACGTGCGCGAGCTGCAGAACTGCATCGAGCGGGCGGTGATTCTCGCGGAGGGCGACGTGATCGGCCCGGAGCTGCTCAATTTGCGCGGGCGCGAGGCGGCCAGCGAACTCGCCGAGGTGCCGACGTCAGGCTCGTTGCATGAGGTCAGCGCGGCGGCCAGCCGGGTGGCCGAAACTCGATTGATTCGAAAAGCGCTGAAAGAGACCAACGGCAACAAAAGCCGCGCCGCCGAGGCGTTGAAGGTCAGTTATAAAACCCTGCTGACCAAGATCAAGGATTATGGAATCGAATAGGGTCTAGTAGCCAGGGTCCAGTAGCCAGGACAACCGTCATGTTTCCCGGCTACTGTCTACTGCCTACTGGCTACTGGAGGTACGATGACGTCCCCCGCCTGGGCCACCACCTTCCTCACGCACCAATTGCTCCATTATCTGGATCATGCCGCGCCCTTGGCCGGCCGCGCGATCGATTATCGGGCGCTGTTTTCCGGCATCGACGGTTTCGATCCGCCGGAATCACCCGAAGCATTTTTACGCGATCCCCATCACTGGCTGCCCGAGCCGGTGCTGCGGCGGGTGCTGACGGCGGCGGAGCAGGCGGCGGGCAGCAAAACCGTCGCCTATGAGGCGGCCCGCTACTTTTTCGGCGCGGGGCGCCCCTCACAGCCGTCGCTGCTGGAGGTGATCGCGCTGGCCTTCTCGGACGTGGGCGGCATGGTGGGTTCGTCCCATCTGTGGGCCGGCGCCTATACGACCTATCTGCACTTGCAGGCATTGATGCCCAAGCGCCGCGCTTCCGTCGCTGGTGGCGAACATCAGTGCTGGCTCCTGACTCGTCTGGCTCCTGGCGTGGCGCCGATGTTGTCGGCGCATCATTTTCTCCGGGGCAGCTACGAAGGGTTCACGCAATTATATGAGTGGGTGGAGTCGGCCGTCTGCGAACCCTCCATGCTGCAATTGTCGCTGGAGGAGATCGCGGCGGAGTTTCCCGGCGCCTCGGTCCGTTGGGAGGGCGACCGGGTGCGGCTGCTCGATGCGTCGGGCGCGACGGCGGCAGAGGGGCGGCGGGTCTCGCTGATCGCGGAGACGGTCGAGCTCGATCTGAACAGTGTGCTGGCGCATCCGGCGCCCATTGTGGCCGTTCATGACGGGCGCGCGGCCATTCTGACCTCGTCAACCCCGGCGGGTGTTGCGTCGCGCGGCGCTTGCTCGGCGGTGGAGATCGTGCGCGGCGGGACAGTGGCGCACGGGCCGGCGATCCATCGTTTTACGGAAGGGGAACGGTACGGCGCGCCCTATTCCTGCTATCGCTTCCGCTGGCGCGAACGAGCGCGGCGCCTGGACACGGCCGCCGCCGCGGCGATGCGCGGCCAGTTTTCAGCGATGCTCCTGAGCGCCCTGCAGCAGATCCAGTCGGTGCAGCGGCGGTTGCTGAGCGCGACGATCGGCCAGCAGCAGCTCTCGGTTGAAAATCTGTCGCTGCGGCGCCGCCTGGAGTCGCAACCGATGCATCCCACCATTCTGGGTCAGAGCGAG
>CAZJRH010000202.1:0-1956 GCA_964548215.1 uncultured Nitrospirota bacterium | reverse complement strand
CGTCATGCCCCGGGACGATTCGACTTCGATGACCCTGAAGCGGGAGACGTTGCGGACCATGCTGGGCGAACAGTTGTCGGACGCGGAGACGGCTCAGGCGCTGCGGCAGGCGGGCCATCGCGTCAGCCGCACGGGCGCCGGATGGAAGGTGACGCCGCCCCCCTATCGGGGTGATCTCATGCACCCGGTCGATCTGGTCGAGGACGTCGCGATGATGCGCGGCTACGGCCGTCTGGCGCCGGAGCTGCCGGCGTCATTCACGGTCGGCGGCGTCACGGCCCGCAGCCGGGACGAGGAGCTGACGCGCGGTTGGATGATCGGCCTGGGTTTTCAGGAAGTCTTGACCAACGTGCTCGGTTCCCGCAGCGACGTGCTCGATAAAATGGGAATGGAAGAGCCGATCGTCGAGGTGAGCAACCCGCTGTCGTTGCAATTTGCCGCCCTGCGGCCATGGCTGCTGCCGTCGTTGCTGCGTGTGGAGGCGGCCTCCGCGCACGCGTTTTACCCGCACCAGATCTTCGAGGTCGGGGAGGTGGCGACGGTCGTGACGGCCGCCGACGGCTCAAAACGGAGCCGCACCGATCTGCATCTGGCCGCGTTGCTGGCCTCGCCGACGGCCGCCTTCTCGGAATTGCACGCCGCCCTGGAGCTGTTGATGCTTGGGGCCGGTTTGACCTATCGGCTGACGCCTGCGGCCCATCCGGCCTTTCTGGAGGGGCGCGCCGGGAAAATCACGGTCGGCGCAATCGACGCGGGATGGATCGGCGAACTGCACCCCGCGGTGCTGGAACGCTGGAAGATTACGATGCCCTGCGTGGGCTGGGAACTGGATCTTAGCCGGTTGCCGCAAGCGGCGCCGGCGCCCCGCCTGCCGGACGGGCAGGCGCCGACCTTACCAGGGTGACGACCGCGGAGAAGGTGGCCGGATCCTCCGCCGCCAGGTAGGCGAGGCTCTTGCGATCCAGCGCAATGCCGGTGGTCTTGAGCCCGGCGATGAACCGGCTGTAGGAGAGCCGTTCGGGCGCGAGGGCGGCGTTGATCCGGGCGATCCAGAGGCTGCGGAAACTCCGTTTTTTGGCCTTCCGGTCACGATAGGCATACTGGCCGCCCTTGTCGACCTGCTCGGTGGCGGAGCGGAACAGCCGGCTTTTGGCGCCGTAGTAGCCCTTGGCGAGTTTCAGCCGTTTTCGTCTTCGTTCGCGGGTCTTCGGCCCGCCTTTTGCGCGTGGCATGGATCAACACTCTCCTTTACGTCTATCCGATTCTCGGGCCGATTCTCATGCTCGCCCAAAGGTGCCGATTGTAATATAAACGTGGTGCCGATGTCATCACTTTTATGTCGAGGGTAGTGGGTCAGTTTGGTCAAAACAGAACCGTTTGCCCTGAGCTTGTCGAAGGGCGCGGTGTTCATGGTTCGACAGGCTCACCATGAACGGTTCTAATTGACCCACTACCATGCCGAGCGAAGCGAGACGCCACGTTCGATGTTCGTGCCGTTTAACTGTAGGGCAGCAACCGCCGGAGGGCTGTCTGATCCGGAGGGGACACCGCTTCGCTCCCCTTGAGCCCCCGCTTCCGGCCTCGCCGCTTTTCGGTGAGCAGGTGCCGGCGGCCCGCCGGGGTGCTCACGAATTTTCCCGTTCCGGTTCGTCGAAAACGCTTGGCCGCGCCTCGGTGCGACTTTAATTTCGTCCGTGCCATGTCAGCTGTCCTTTGTCGTGTCGCGCGCCGGGTTGGCCGGTGAGGGCGTCGGCTCCGCCGGCACTGGGCCGGCGGAGGCCGTGGCGCGCTTGGGTGATTTCGGCTTGTCGGCCGTGGATGACGACTTGGTCGTCGATTTCTTTTTGCCGGTGGTCGCTTTCGCCTTGGGTGAAATGATCACCATCATGTTGCGGCCTTCCACCCGCGGATAGTTGTCGGGGGTGCTGACCTCGGCCAGCGCGGCCAGCAGCCGCT
>CAZJRH010000201.1:0-3264 GCA_964548215.1 uncultured Nitrospirota bacterium | reverse complement strand
GGTGACGATGTTCACCACGCCGGCCATGGCGTCGGAGCCGTAGATGGAGGAGAAGACGCCGCGGGCGACCTCGATGCGCTCGATGCCGTTCACCGACAGCGAGGAAAAATCGACCGAGCCGCCGCGGCTGTTGGTGGGGTCGTTCACCCTGACGCCATCGATCAGGACGAGTGTGTAGTTTGGGTCGCCGCCGCGCAAATAAATCGAACTCACGCCCCCGCGGTTGGCAAGCTGATCGATGTGCAGGCCCGGGATTTGCCGCAGCGCGTCCGCCGCCGTGACGGCGTGCATGGCGGCGATCTGTTCTTTTGTGATGATGGTCACGTCGCCCGGACTTTGGCGAAGGTCGGTCGGGATGAGCGTGCCGGCGATGACGACCGGATCCAGAAGGCCGGGAGGGGGCGGGGCTGTCTCCTGATCGAGGTCCGGCTCCGCCGCCGCGGCGGAACCCCATACGAGCCACAGGGCCAGCATGAGTACCCGGCGGCCGCGCATCGTTCTACGGTCGAGGGCCCATCAGCGCGCCTGGGCGGCGATCTCGCCGACGTCGACGATCATGCCGGCGTCGGCCAGCAGGCCAATCCCGTAGGCCGCGCCCCTCGGCGCGCGCCCCATGAAGCGCTCAAAATCGGCCCGGGCGTCGACGCGCTCGACGATCCAGCCGTCTGACGGTGTGGGGGAGGCGCCACCGCTCTGGACGACGATCTCGACGGGCCTGAAGAAACCGCCTTCCTTTACCGCGCCGTCGGGATCCGAACGGCTCCAGGTGTATTTGAGGATGGTCGGGATGCCGAAGGTGTCCGTGTCGAGCGAGACATAGAGCGAAAGCTGCGCCGGGCCGGCGGCCGGCCACTTTTTGACGCGCCATTTCCACTCGATTACCGGATGGGCGGCCGAATCCCAGGCCATTTTCTTGAAAATTCTGACGCTGTCGGGCCGTTCGATGGAACGCAGGTGGCGGCCGTCGGGTTCGGCGACAACCTGATAAAGCTCGGGAGGGCGAAGTTTGCCGCCGCGGGCTTCCCATCCCTCGGAAAAGTTCGAATAGTCTTCCAGAACGGTCCGGGCGCGTTGCGCCTGCGCCGCCGGCGGGGTGATGAGGGCGACGGCGGCGGCGATCAGCAGGAGAGCGTGAAGATTAATGGCCACCACCGCCGGGCCCCCGGCCGCTTGGATGGGACGGCAGCGCCTTGTAGCGCGCCTTCAACTCCGGGTGCTGATCCAGGAAGGCGTTGACCGCCGCGTCGTCGGCGAGCACGACGGCCGAGCGCGCGCGATACTCCTGGACCGTCAGGCCGTGGGACGAGAGAATCTCATCCACCATGGTGTTAATTTCGCCGGCCATTTTGTTGTAATCCTCCGGCGCCCGTCCGCCCCCGCCCTGCTCCTTCATGTACCGGCCCATCGCTTCGCCGATCTCGATCCGGGCGCGAATGAGCGTTTCCATTTCGGACGGTTGCGCGCCGGCGGTCTCGGCCATGCCGGGCATTGCCAGTCCCGCCGCGACGAGCATCGCCGCGGCCAGCCACCATCCGAGTCGTTGTCTAATAGGGTGTTGAAAAGCGCTCCGCCTGCCCTTCGACAAGCTCAGGGCGAACGGAACGGGTACTGCAATCATTCGATTTTTACGTTCGTGGTGAGCTTGTCGAACCATGAAAATGACCCTCTTCAACAGTCTGCTAATGCTCATGTGCGGCTCCTTCTCATCGCGATGCCCGTGCACGTGTTTTCCCGGCGAGCATGCGGGCCAGCTCCTGATGCTCCTCGCAGCCGATGATCGAGACCGGGGAACTTTTCCCCTTGTCCACCGTTTTCGATGAACGCCGCGACGGATGCGAACGCAAGAATTGCTCCTTCAGCCGGGCTAAACGGACCAGCGACAGCGTGACGCGGTCGGCCCGCAGCACGTTCTTCTCGACGGCGCGGTGCAATCCCTCCAGGACCCGATCCTGCACGGCTTCGTCCTTGCAGACCAGCACACTATCGGCCCCCGCGTGGATCGCCTGCACGGCGGCGGCTTCCGGCGGCCAATGGTCGGTGATGCCCTTCATTTCCAGGTCGTCGGTGAAGACGACGCCGTCGAAGCCCAGCGTCTGGCGCAGCAGCGTCGTCAGAATGGCCGGCGACAGTGTGGCGGGCCATTCGGGATCGAGCGACGGATAGCGAACGTGCGCCGTCATGATCGTCGCCAGCCGGTTGGCGATGGCGTGGCGGAAGGGTTTCAGTTCCCGCTCCAGCAGCACGTCGGCCTTCGCCGTGACCACCGGCAGCGCCTTGTGCGAATCGACCGACGTGTCGCCGTGGCCGGGAAAATGCTTGCCGCAGGCGATGACGCCGTGGTCCTGCAATCCGCTGATGAAGGCAAGGCCGAGCGCGGCGACGGCGTCCGGGTCGTTGCTGAAGGCGCGATCGCCGATGATGGGATTTTTGACGGCCGTTCCCACGTCGAGCACCGGCGCGAAGTCGAGATTGATGCCGACCGCCCGCAGTTCGAGGGCGATCGCCTGGCCCATCCGATAGGCCGGCTCGTGGCCCCGGCAGGCGCCGACCCGCTGCGCGGGCGGCCATTGCGTGAAGGGCGCGGGAAGTCGCTGGACCCGGCCGCCTTCCTGATCGATGCCGATCAGCAGTCCATCCGGCCCGGCCCATGTGCGCAGCGTCTCGGTGAGGCGGGCCACTTGCTTCGGCGATTCGATGTTGCGGCGAAAGAGGATGACGCCGCCGATCCGTTCTTTCTGGATCAATGATTTCAGGCGCGGTGTCGGGCTGACGCCGTCAAAGCCGACGAATAGCAGCGATCCGACTGGGGGCCGTGCGGTCATTTACGTCAAAGTGAGGTGTTACCGGGCCTTGCGGCGCGGCTTCCCGTTGCGCGGGGCCGTGGTTTTGCCCGGTCGTTGTCGCGCGAGAAATTCGATCAGCAGCCGCACGCCGACGCCGGTGACGCCCTTGGGGGCATAGGGCTTCACTTCATCGGTCCAGGCGGTGCTGGCGATGTCCAGATGGGCCCACGGATAGTCGCCCACGAACTTGCTCAGGAAGGCGCCCGCCGTGATCGTGCCGCCGTATCGCCCCCCGACGTTTTGCAGATCGGCCACCTGGCTTTTGATCTGCTCGTAATAGGGCTCCCAGAGCGGCATTTCCCACGTCCGCTCGCCCGTCGATTCGCCCGCCGCTTTCAGCGCCGCCACCAATTTCGGCGCGGTGCCCATCAGGCCGATCGCGTGTTTGCCCAGCGCCACGCCGCAGGCGCCGGTGAGCGTG
>CAZJRH010000200.1:0-4139 GCA_964548215.1 uncultured Nitrospirota bacterium | reverse complement strand
CTCGGAGGTGACCGACGCGTGAATGACGACCAGCAGCGCGGCGTGGAAAAAATTTTCATCCAGTTCGTCGAGCAGCCGGCGGGCCAGCGTCGTCTTTCCCGCCCCCACGTCTCCCACGAGCACCGCCAGCCCCTTCTGGGTGTCGGCCGCGTACCGCAACCGGATCAGCGCCTCGCTGTGCTGGCTGCTGTTGTAGTAGAAACGGTTGTCGACCGCGATGGAAAATGGCTGCTCCTTGAGCTGGTAGTACTCTAAATAGTCCATGTCGCCTCCATTACACGTACGAGATGCGGTAACGTTTTTCCTTCTCCTTGTCCTTTGCGGGCGCGGCCGGCTTCGGCTCAGCGTCCGACTCCTCGACCGCTTTGACCGCCTTCGACGGCTTGGCCTTGGGTTGCTCCGCCTCCTTCGGCTTCGACGTGGACGTTTCCTTGTGCTTCGAGTCTGGCGCGGCCTGCACCCGCTTGAGCAGAGCCAGCGCCGGCTCGTAATCGGCCTGCACGTCGAGCACCCGTTGTGCCTGCGCGATTGCGCTCTCCCGATCGCCGGCTTCCGCGTGGAGCGCAGCCAGCTCGCAAGCGACCGCGCGCCATTTGGGGTCCTGCTCGTCCAGCCATCCCACGCACTCCTGCAATTGACGGACGGCCTGGCGCGGGTGGCCCTCCGCCTTGTGGCAGGCGGCCACCATCAACGCCGCATCAATCCGGTAGGCCGGCGCCTGCAGCGCCTGTTCGAACTCCTTGCGCGCCTCGGCGTGCAGCCCCATTTCCTTGTAGGCAAGACCGAGGCTGTAATGCGGATCGGGACCATCCGGGGACAAAGGCTGGCCGCCCTCCTCCACCCCGCGAATCACACCCTCGACCGATGCAGCCAGTTGGTCATCCGCTTCGGCTCCCTCATCCGCCACGCCCCGGAAGGCGCCGGGGAAGAGATCGGCCAATTTCCGGCTCAACGATCGATCCTGCTCGGCGGCTGAGAGTTCCGGCTCGTCATCCTTGGCGCCACTGGCCCGCGCCGGCGCGCCCTGGCGGTTCTCAAAATAGGCCACGACTTCCGGCGCCTTGGGATAATGCTGTCGAATGGTCGCGAAGAGCTGATGTGCCTGCTCATCCAGTCCCTGCTGCAGATAAAATTCCGCTTCCGCCAGCCATTCCTGCAGATCCTGTTTCGCGCAGGGCATGGCGTCCTGCCGTCCGTGCGCCGATGCCTGCTGCCCCGCTTCGCCGGCCGGGGCGCCGATGGGACTCTGCTCATCAATCGCCGCCTGCAACCGGGGATCGGCCGGGTTCCATTCCCGCGCCTCGGACAACACCTGGTCGGCCTGGTCGCGCTGTCCCCTGGCGTGATAGAGCTTGGCCAGCAGGACGCTGTGGGTCACGGCCTCGTCGATCCGCCCCTCCAGCTGGTACAGTTCCCGCAGCTTGGCATGCGCCTCGATGTTGTTGGAATCAACGGAAAGGATCATCTGGAACTGTTCGATGGCCTTGCCGGCGAGCCCGTATTTAAGATAGACCTCGGCCTCGGCAAAATAATCGGGAATATCCCGCGGGCGCGGCCGCTTGCCCCCCGTTGCCTGAGGCGGCGCTTGTCCCGCTGCGCCACGGCTTTGACTCTGCGACGCGCTGGTGCCGCGGGGCGCGCTGACCGACGGCTCCGTGGGAAGCGGGGCCGCGATGCGGCGGGCCCGGGTCTGCGAGACTTCGGCCTGGCGCGACAGACTGACTGACGGCTCCGGCGACATCGGTTCCATGGCCGGCTTGACCGAACGCTCCACGTCGGCCGACAACTCGGCCCCAGCCGCAATCGGCTCAGCGACCTCTTCAGCCAGCAACTCCGCAGCCGACTCCAGCGGCACGGGTTCGGCGATGCTGTCACCAAAGATCGAGATCGAAGGTTCAAGAGGATCTTCAACTTTTTTGGCGGGCTTGGCGACCGGTTCCGGCGCCGCTAGCGCCGCTTTGGCCGCCGGGGCCGGTCCAAACCGGGCCTGGTAGCGGCGCGTCACCTCGCTGGCCGGGTCCAGTTCCTGCATTCGCTTGAACTGCTCGAGCAGGTCCGCCTCGTCCGACCCGTTCTGGATCATCGTGTCGAGCAGGGTCGCGTAGGCCTGCAGCGCCTCCTCCGTCCGGCCCGCTTTCGCCAGCACGCCGGCCAGGAGTTCGGCGGCTTCCGCATGTCCCGGCGCCTGGTTCAAATATTCCCGCAACAGCGCGATCGATTCCCCGTCCCGTCCGGCCTGGAGCGACTCTTCCGCGAGGCCGCGGTAATCGGCCCACGCCAGTCCCGTCTCGCCCTTGCGCAGCAGGATGGCGCCGCGCAGCTTGCGAAGCCCCGGATTGGCCGCCTCGTGCAGCAGCAGCACGCCCACTGTCTGGCCGGCCAGCTCCCAATCTTCCGCAGCCATCGCCGCCTCGACGTCCGCCGGCGTGGGCATGGCCTGGCTGGACGTGGGCGCGACCCCCGCCTTCATCGCCTCCCGGGCGCCGGCGTGCTTGGGATTGATCTCCAGGACTTTCTTGTAGACGCCCACGGCGTCGGCGGCCCGGCCGCTCTGCTCGAAAATATGGGCGACCTTCATGTATTCATCGATGGCCTCGTCGGTCAGTTTTTCCCGGAAGCTCAGCTCGGCCAGCTTCAGGCGGATGTTCGTGTTGTTCGGATCAAAATTGGCGATCTTGCGATAAATTTCCAGCGCTTCCTGCACTTTGCCCCGGCGGCCGTATTCCTTGGCCACTTTCAGGTAATCCTCGATGGCGTTGCCGGTGAGCCCCCGCTCCGCATTCAGGTCCGCCAGTTTCAGGTTGACCTCCAGGGAGGAGGGATCGATCTTGAGAACTTTTTTGTAGACGGCGATCGTCTTCAGGGCGAAGCCGGCCCGTTCGAACGCCGTCGCCGCCAGCATGAAGGCCTCGATGGCGTGCGGCGTGTCGTTCTTCTTCAGGTAGAGATCGCCGATGGTGTTGTAGAGATTGCCGTCCTGCGGGGTCAAGCTGACGAGCTTCTGCCATTCCTCGATCGCTTTGTCGATCTGGCCGCGCGCCATGAAGCGCTGGGCATTTTGGATGAGTGTGCTTCGGTCAACAGCCATAATTCGCCCGCTGCATTAACGTGGGAATGCCTCGAAAAAACGGTACCATAGGACCCCAGACCTGTCAAGAAAACGGCCAACGGAAAATCGGTGGAAAATCGATGGGTTTGGCGTCGACGGCCGCCATTTACAACCCCCGCCGATTCCGCTATAGTGGCCCCAATGTTTCGTGCGTTTTCCGCCCCGCTTCGCCGCATGGATCGCTACGTGCTGGCCGAATTGATCGTCCCGTTTGCCCTGACGCTCGGCGTCTTTTTACTGGTCCTGACCATGCAGCAGGGCTTGCGCTTCATGGAGTGGATCATCAACCGGGGGCTCGGCCTGGACGTTGTCGCGAAACTGGTGCTCTACCTGCTCCCCCTGATGCTGGTGCTGGCGCTGCCCGTCGCCACGCTGATCGCCTCCGCGTCGGCATTCAACCGACTGGCCGGCGACCGGGAACTGCTCGCGCTCTGGGCGCTGGGGGTGTCGCCCTGGCGGCTGCTGCGGCCGGTCGTGCTCTTCGCCGGCGCCATCGGGCTGTCGGCCTCGGTGCTGCTGAACGTCGGCGAGCCAGTCGGCGGGGAATCGCTGCGGGAACTCGCCGTCAACCTGCTCGGGCAGGAGCACGCCGCAGTCGTCATCGAGGAAGGGCGTTTTCAGCCGCTGGAAGGCGGCCTGATCCTGTATGTGCGACAGGCGCCACGGCCGGCCGAATTTGACGGCGTCTTCGTCTTCGATTACCGCAATCCGGATGATCCGCAGTTTGCCGTGGCCAGCCGCGGGCTGATGGCGGTCAATCCGATAACCCGGGATCTGGAACTGACGCTGAAACAGGGCAGCCTGCACCGCAAACCCGAGCCGGACGCCCCCTATCAACGGATTCTCTTCGACGACTACCTGCGCCGGATCGACCTGTCGAGTCTGTTGCGCGCACCGATCGCCGAACAGCGGGACATCGCGGCCATTAAGCGCCACCTCCGAAACGGCGAGCCGGTCGGGCCGGACGAACTGAGCCGCGCGGTCACCTACGACGGCTACCATGCGCTGCCGGTGGCCTGCCTGCTCTTCG
>CAZJRH010000199.1:0-3991 GCA_964548215.1 uncultured Nitrospirota bacterium | reverse complement strand
GGCTCGATTACGTGGGCACGGATCATCTGCACCACCGGCTGCTGCAGATTTTCGGCGGCGCGCGCATGACCGTCTGGTTCATTCTCCTGCTCAACGTCGCGCTGGGGCTCTCCGCGGTGGCCTTGCGGAACGCCCGGACGGTCGACGCCGTGTTCCTGATTCTCCAGGCGATCATCATCTTGCTGCTGGTGACGCTCCTGGAACATTACGGCGACCGCCACCGCTCTCCCTGAACGGGACGGGTTGATCCGGGAAACGGCCGCCGTCCCCTTGTTCTAAAAATGGGGTCAGAGAACATTTTTATCGATGAGATTCGAATGGTTGAAAAATGTTCTCTGACCCCATTTTTGGTTCCGGCAGCCCGCAGTCTTTACAACTTTCGAAACTTACCCGTATAATGGGCGTCAATGGGCCTTTATCGTTCCATCCTACTTTGACGGGAGGTTCTTATGGCTGTTGATCGGCAAGACGAACGGCGCGGCTCCACGCTCAAGCAGGTGATGGTGGGGAGCGTGATGGTGGTGGTCGGCATCACGATCGGACTGTTGCTGGCCATGGATTTCGACTGGTTCAGGTCCGGTCACGCGGTCGATGCGCCGGCCCCCGCAACGCAGATACCGGACGCGCGCCTGCCGCTGCCGCCGATGAACGCGGACGACCAGTTGTTCGTCCGCGTGGCGGAGGCCGCCACCCCAGCGGTGGTCAACATCGCCACGTCGCGCACGATCAAAGGCCGGCAGGGGGCCCAGACGCCCTTTTTCAACGATCCCTTCTTCGAGCGGTTCTTCGGGGAGGATTTTTCCCGCCAGTTCGAGCCGCCCCCCTCGCGCCGGGAGCAAAGCCTGGGCTCCGGCGTGATCGTCGATTCGAACGGCTACATCATCACCAACAACCACGTCGTCGCGCAGGCGGACGAGATCCGGGTGCTGCTCTCGGACAAGCGCGAGTTCGTCGGGAAGGTGGTCGGCACCGACCCGAAGACCGACCTGGCGGTCGTCAAGATCGAAGCCGCCAAACTACCCACGCTGCCGTGGGGCGATTCCACGCAGCTCAAGGTGGGCGAATATGTGCTGGCCATCGGCAATCCGTTCGGGCTGAATCAGACCGTGACGATGGGCATCGTCAGCGCCGTGGGCCGGGCCAACGTGGGCATCGCCGACTATGAGGATTTCATCCAGACCGACGCCGCGATCAATCCCGGCAACTCCGGCGGCGCCCTGGTCAACACGCGGGGCGAGCTGATCGGCGTGAACACCGCCATCTTCAGCCGCAGCGGCGGCTACATGGGGATCGGCTTCGCCGTGCCGAGCAACATGGTCCGCCTGGTCATGACCAGCCTGATCAAGGAGGGCAAGGTCGTGCGCGGCTGGCTGGGCGTGAGCATCCAGGAGGTGACCTCGGAGCTGGCCAAGCAGTTCAACGTCAAGGAAGGGCGCGGCGCGCTGGTCAGCGATGTGCTCAAGGAGACGCCGGCCGAGCGGGCCGGCTTGAAACGGGGCGACGTCATCATCCGGTACAACGGCCGCGAGGTGACCAACGCCAGCCAGCTCCGGAATCTCGTGGCGGAGACGGCCGTCGGGCAAAAACTCCGCCTGGCCATCATCCGCGACAGGAAGGAACTGGAACTCGAGGTCAGGATTGACGAGCAGCCGAAGGATGCCGCCGCCCTCGACACCGGCCCCGACGGGAAGGCGCCGGACAATACGGCGCTGGCCGGCCTGGATGTGCAGGAGCTGACGCCGGAGCTGGCGGAACGGCTGGGACTGCCCCGGGGCGCCGCCGGCATGGTCGTCACGCAAGTGGAGGGCGGGAGCGCCGCCGAAGCGGCCGGCGTGCGAAGCGGCGACGTGATTGTGGAAATCAATCGCCAGGGGTTCAAGACCATGGAGGATTATCGAAAGGTCGTCCGGTCGCTGAAAGCCGGGGAGTCCGTCCTGTTGTTGTTGAGCCGGAACGGACAAATGCTCTTCCTCACGGTCAGTCCGTGACACGCGGACCAGGGGAACGCCCATGATGCCCACAATGACGGGGTGGTTGTTTCGCGGACTCTTTGTACTGTTCTCCGGCGTCGTCGGAGGGTTGGTGTTTTCGCCGGCATGGGGACAGGCCGCGTTCGGTCTGCCCGGCCTTCTGGTCGGCGTGCTCCTAGGGGTGGGCGCGGTGGCGCTGGAACGGCTGCTGGCCGTTCTCGATCTGCCGGCGCTGGTGGGCGGAGTCGTTGGCGCGCTGGTGGGCGTCGGCGCGGCGGGGCTGTTGCTGGCCGCCACCGGGCCTGGAAGTCTCTGGCGGCCGGGTCTGCTACTGGTGCTCGGTTATCTGGGCGCCGCCATCGGCGGCCGTCTGGGGGCCGGCACGACGTCGGGCTTCACCTGGCGGCTGCCGCAAGCGGGCCAAGCCTCCGCCGACCGGCAGGTGCGGACCGACGGCCAGCTCAGCCGGAAGTTGCTGGACACCAGCGTGATCATCGACGGCCGGATCGCCGACTTGTGCGAGACGGGGTTCATGGAAGGCAGCTTCGTCCTGCCCCAATTCATTTTGCAGGAGTTGCAGCACATCGCCGATTCGTCCGACTCGCTCAAACGGGCGCGCGGGCGGCGCGGGCTGGACGTGCTGCGCCGGGTGCAGGAAATGCCGGGCATCGTGGTGAATATCGTGGACGAGGATTTTCCGCAGATTCGTGAAGTGGACGCCAAGCTGGTGGCGCTCGCGAAAAAGCTCGGGGCCAAGATCGTCACGAACGATTTGAACCTGAACAAGGTCGCCAGCCTGCAGGGCGTGAAGGTCCTGAACATCAACGAGCTGAGCAACGCGCTACGGCCGGTCGTGCTGCCAGGCGAATCGATGCGGGTCTTCGTGCTCAAGGAAGGCAAGGAAGCCGGGCAGGGCGTCGCCTATTTGGAGGACGGCACCATGGTGGTGGTGGACGACGCCAAGCGGCTGATCAGCAAATATGTCGACGTGGTGGTGACCAGCGTGCTCCAGACGACGGCCGGCCGGATGATCTTCACCCGATTGCGCGAAGAGCCGTCCGAATGACCGTTGCCGCCGTCATCGTGGCGGCCGGCCGTGGCCTGCGAATGGCCCAATCTAACGGCGTTACGCCGTCGGCTCCTCCAACCTCTTCCCATTCAAAACAATATCTGACCCTGGCCGGCCGGCCGATTCTGGCTCATACAATCAGCCGTTTCGACGCGCTCGGGGCCATCGGACAGATTGTGCTGGTCGTCCCGCCCGGCGACGAGGCGATGGTGCGCCGGGAGATCGTGGAAGCGTTCGGCTTTCGCAAGGTGACGGCCATACGGGCCGGCGGCGCCCACCGCCAGGATTCGGTGGCGGAGGGGCTGGCCGCGATCGACGATGGCGTGGAGCTGGTGGCGGTGCATGACGGCGTGCGTCCCTGCGTGACGCCGGAACAGATCGAGGCGGTCATCGACGCGGCCACGCGCGCGGACGGCGCCCTGCCGGCGGTGCCGCTCAAGGATACCCCCAAGCAGGTCGGGCCGGATCGGGTGATCCAGCGCACGCTGGAGCGCAGTGCGATCTGGCTGGCCCAAACGCCGCAGATCTTTCGCGCGGCCGTGCTGCGCGAGGCCTATGCCCGCGCGGCGGCGGACGGGTATCGGGGGACGGATGATGCGGCGCTGGTCGAGCGGCTGGGCTATCGCGTGACCGTGGTGGAGGGTTCCCCGTCGAACGTGAAAATCACGCTGGCCGACGATCTAAAGGCGGCCGAGCAGTGGCTTGTCCGCCATCAATCTGGCGGACTGGCCCAACCTTCCGGATCAAAGTCAGACTTGAGTCATGGTACGCATCGGCCTCGGGTCTGACCTGCACCCGTTGGTGGAGGGGCGGCCGCTGATCATCGGCGGCGTGACGATCCCCTTTGCCAAGGGGCTGCGGGGCCACTCGGATGCCGACGTGCTGACGCATGCGGTGTGCGACGCCCTGCTGGGAGCCGCCGGGTTGAAGGATCTGGGCAGTCAGTTTCCCG
>CAZJRH010000198.1:0-3045 GCA_964548215.1 uncultured Nitrospirota bacterium | reverse complement strand
CGGAACTGGCCGGCGAACTCTCCGGTCGCCCGGGCCAACTGGGCCAATTGCTCAGGCCGAAAGACGATCAGCAGGCGCGCCAGCAGGAAGAGCAGTTCCGGCCAGCCGATGCCGAGCATCAGGGCGTTCCCGGCGCCGTCGAACGCGATGCCGATCGCGTGCGGCTCGGCGGATGTGCAATGCGGTCGTGGATTAACGCCGTCATTCGATCCTTCGTGGCCAATTTTTGTTTCTGCAATTCCTTTTTATGCAGCTCTTCCGGCGGCGTCAGCGACCGGTGGCGAAGCAACACCGCCAGCTCCTCTTCCTGCTGCCGATGGCGCAGCTCCAGTGTGCGAAATTCCCAGCTCTCCTCGCGCAACGCATCCAGTAATTGACCGTCGATCACCATGGCAGTTCCTCCTTGATTCGGAATAGCCCTCTACGGCGTTCCCCCGACCTGACACCCCATCATCAATGCATCTTCCGTCGGATTGATGTAGTAGCGCATCCGTCGCGCGGTCACCTGAAAACCGAAGCGGGCATAGAGCCGCTGCGCCGCCTCGTTGGAGGCCCGCACCTCCAGCAACGCGCGAATGGCGCCGCCGGCCACGGCCCGATCGAAGGCCGCCTGCACCAGTTGGTTGCCGATCCCCCGGCGCTGCCACTGCGGAGGCACCGCCACATTCAGGAGGTGCAGCTCGTCGAAGACGACCCAAAAACCGATGTAGCCGCAGAAGCCGCCGGCCTCCCGGCCGGCCGGCGGGCGCGCGACCAAAAACACGGCGAACTGATTGACCACCAATTCCGATTCGAACATGACGCGGCTCCACGCCGGATTGGAGACCAGCGCATCGAGCGCGACGACCTCGTCAAGGTCTTCATGGCGCATCGGGGCGATCACAATTGTTTCCGCCACCCGGTTGATCATGTATGAGTAATCTCCGGTGATCGCGCTTCCACCGCCGGCCGCAGATAGACGGCCGTTACCTCCGCGGGATCGATCGCCCCGGCGGCCCAGCGACCCAGCGCCAATCGGGCGACGGCCGCGGCGCCGGGCGCCACGATGTCGGCGGCGGGGAAACGGGCCGCCTGGCCCAACCGTTCCAGAATCGCCGCCCGATGTAAACGGGCGCCGTCGCCAACAAAAAGCGCCGGGCCCGTGAGCTCCCTAACCCATACTTCCGGCCGGATCAGGCGTTCCTCGCCGACTCGCTCCAGCCCGCCGTGCCCGGACGGCCGATAACAGGCGGCATAGACCTCCCCCCGCCGCGCATCGAGCATCGCGCAGACCAGCCGGGGCGGCTCCGCCTCCGATTGTTCGATCTCCGTCGCGCGCCGGGCCAGCGCCTCGAGGGTTGAAATGGGAACCACCGCTTTGCCGGTCGCCAGCGCCAGCCCTTTCACGGTCGCGATGCCGACCCGGACGCCGATGAAGGCCCCCGGCCCGATCGCCACCGCAAAACCCTCCAGCGCCCGCACGGCGACGCCGCAGCGCCGTAAAAGCCGGTCGATCGTCGCCATCAACGTTTCGGTCTGCAGACGGCCCGACGGCAGCGGCTCGTCATGCACCGCGCCGTCGTCGAGCGCCAGCGCGACGGAGGACTCGGACGTCGAGGTTTCAACCGCGAGTAATCGCATCGGCGTCTCGGTGAAGGTCAAAATCGTCCGGCCCCCAGACCCCGACCGGCTGCCATTCTTTAATGGTGACCGTCATCGCCACGTCGCCGGCCAGCTCGGCGGAAATCTCCCGGGGCTGCCAGCGCCCGGCCACGACGTCATACCGGTCATAGCGCATCAACGCCGTTTGCTGCTCCCGTTCGTCATACCAGGCTTCCTCCCGCGGGAGGCCGTTTCGGTCAAGCCACAGACGACGGACAACCAAACGCTCCTTGCCCGAGCCGACCGAAAAAATCAGCACTGGGTCGGTGCGCCGGCCATGCCCCGTCATCTCCATGACCACGCGGTGCGATGGATCGGGCGGCACGATCGTCATGGTCGACATCAACTCCAGCAACTGGGGCAGGGCGGGCAGCTTGAGCCCCTGGCCCAGCTCGTCCACCGTTCCCTCGATCGTGCGCTGTTCCATCTCCAGCCGCAGCGCCACATGCTCGCCCTGCGCCACCAGGTCAAACATTCGCTGCCCCAGCGGACTGAAGCCCTGCAGCCGCAGGCTGTCGGGCCGCGCGCTGAAGAGCAGCCCGTCGAAGCTCAGGTTGCCCTGCGGAGCCTTCAGCGACACCCGCACCAGCGCTTTCATCGAGTCCGTCCCACCCACGTGATCGCGCAGCCATTGCGTCAGCGCTTCCGGCCCTGTGGAGAAGTCCGGCGGCACCGGCCCCTGGATGCGAAAAAGTGCGCATCCCGCAACGACCAAGAGAAGAG
This sequence comes from uncultured Nitrospirota bacterium, assembly GCA_964548215.1. Lineage (GTDB taxonomy): Bacteria > Nitrospirota > Nitrospiria > JACQCE01 > JACQCE01 > JBFMAJ01. The sequence goes on along the minus strand of CAZJRH010000198.1, from coordinate 681 downwards.
CGAGCCCCGATCCAATGTGGCGCAGACACCGCATTACCCCAGCGCATCCAGCACGTCGCGCAGGTGGCGTACCGGCACCAGCTCCATGGGCGCGCCTCCGGCGGATCCGCCGGAGGCGGACATTCGTTTCGCATTCGATTCGGGCAGCAGGCAGCGGCGAAAACCCATCTTGGCCGCCTCCGCCACGCGAACTTCCGGCCGTTGGATCGCCCGCACTTCGCCCGACAGCCCCACTTCTCCGAAGAGCACCGTCTCCGGATCGATCGGCCGCTCCCTGAAGCTGGACGCGACCGCCGCCGCGATGCCCAGATCGATCCCCGGCTCCTCCAGCTCGATGCCGCCGACGACGTTCACAAAAATATCGTGGCCGCCGACGAATAATCCCGCCCGTTTTTCCAGCACGGCCAGCAGCAACGCCACCCGGTTCGTCTCAACGCCGACCACCATCCGGCGGGCCATGCCGACGTGCGACGGCGTGACCAGCGCCTGCAATTCGACGAGAATGGGCCGGCTGCCCTCCAGGCTGGCGACGACGACGGAGCCGGCCGCGTTGATCGGCCGCTCGGCCAGGAAAAAGGCGGAGGGATTGGTCACTTCCTCCAGGCCGTCCTCCCGCATTTCAAAGACGCCGATCTCGTTGGTCGAGCCAAAACGGTTTTTAATCGCGCGCAGAATCCGGTA
>CAZJRH010000197.1:0-3333 GCA_964548215.1 uncultured Nitrospirota bacterium | reverse complement strand
GGCCGCGAGACTCGAGCGCACTCTACAATAAACCGCCGGGGCTGTCAATTTTGCCCCAGGTTTGGTGTGTTGACAGCCGGGGGGCAGCCGTGCCGTTTGCTTGCGCCGATCGCTTGGTTATTTTGAGGCGGGGAGCGGCGGGCGGTAGTTCGATTGCAGGGCATACAGCCGGGTGAAGACCAGCCGCGACTCATCGAACCGCTTCAGCTTGTAAAGCGAGTAGCCCAGGTAGAAATAGGCGTCGGCCGATTGAGGGTTGGACTGGACCACCGATTCGAAATTCTGGATCGCGGTGGTAAAATCCTGTTTCTGATAGGCAGACAATCCGGTCGCAAACGGGTCGCCGGCCGGCTGGCCGATGGGTAAAGCTTCCTGGATGGTGTCCGGCATTGACGGTGCGCTGTCGGCAGGGACGGCCGCACTGTCGGGCATCGGCGTCTCGGATTCCGTCATGGGCTCCGGCGATAACACCTCGGGGGCCTGGTCCATCGATGAAGCGGCGGCAGGATCGGACGGGACGGATTCAGCCGCCTGGTCCAGCGGCAGCAAGGGGGCATCGGTGGAAGGCTCGGCCGGCGATGATTCTTGAGCGAGGGCCGGCAACGGGCCGAGCGCCAGGGCGCCGGCAACGATCAGGATATGCAAGAGTCTGCGCATCGGATACCTCCCTGCGTAAAGGTCCACGCGCATTTCAGTATAGCAGATCAAAGTCGGATGTCCACATAGGCCTGCTGGCGGAGCTCCAGGAACCATTCTTCATAGCGCTGCTGGATTTTCTCCTCCAACCGCTGTTCCCGGAGCGCCTCCTTGACCTGCTCGAATGGACGGCGCTGATTGCCTTCCCGCGCCTCCACGGTCAGGAGGTGCCAGCCGGCCGGGCTCTCGATGGGTTCGCTGACCTGGCCGTCCTGCAGCGTGAAGGCCGCCCGATCCAGCTCGCCCACGAGCGATCCCTGCGAAAACCATCCCAGCTCGCCTCCCTCCATGGCTTCGGGCCCCTCCGAATAGCGGCGGGCCAGTTGGTCGAAGTCGGCCCCATTCCGCAACTGGGCCAGCACGTCCAGGACCTTGGCCCGTTTGTCGGCGCGGGTCGGTGAGCCGGGGGGTGAGAAAAAGACGATTTGCCGGAGCTTGACCCGTTCGGGCAGTGAAAATTCCCCGGCATGGTCCGCATAATAGGCCTGCAATTCCTCGTCGGAGACGACGACCTGCGCGCGCACTTCCCGGTTGATCAGCTTGGCGGTCAGGATTTCCCGGCGTAAACGTTCCCGGTACTGCTCCAGCGTCATGCGCTCCGTCGCGAGCGCCGCGGCGAATTGCTCGTCGGAGTCGAAGCCGTTGCGCGATTTGATTTCCTGGATCGCCTGGCCCAGTTCGAGATCGGTGACCGTCAGACCGTGCTGCTCGGCGGCCTGGGCCTGCAGGCGGCCGTCGATGAGGCGCCGCAATTGTTGCTGCAGGGCTTGCGGGGTGAGCAGTCGCTCGGCGGCGGCGGCATCGCCCGCCGACTGCTGCAGGAGCGCCTCCTGCACTTCGCTCAGCGTGATCACCTCCCGATTGACGATCGCGGCGATGCGGTCGATGAGCACCGGCTCCGCCTGGGGGGCGACCGGCGCAGACGCCTGGTCCGGCGCGGCCGCGGCGGCCCGGACCAGGCCGATCAGCAGAAGAGTGGTCAACATCGCGGTGCGCATCTGTGTCAGGTTGTATCACAGCCCATGAGGGTGCGCAAGTCGGCCCGCAGCAGCGGCCCCAACGACGGCCACGCCTCATCCGGATAGCGGATTTGGACGGTCCATTGATTCAGAAATTGCAGCCGCGGCCCGGCGGAGGCGATCAGCCGCTGCAATCCCTCGGGCGGCAGCGGGTGATGCTGGTCGACGTGCAGCGTCGCGCCCGCCCCGCTCATTTCGATTTTTTGCAGGCCCAGCCGCTTGGCCAAGAGCCGGAGCGACATCACGTCCATGAGCCGGAGCGCTTCCGGGGGCAGCGCGCCGAATTGATCGGCCAGTTGCGCCCGGAGCCGTTCCAGGGTGTCGTCGTCCGGAGCGGCGGCGAGCCGTTTGTAGTAGGCGAGCCGTTGATGGCCGTCGGCGACGTAGTCCTCGGGCAGGTAGGCGGAGAGCTTCAGCGCCAGCGTCGGCTCGACCGTCTCCCGGACCGGCTCGCCGCGTAAAGCTCGCACCGCCTCGTCGAGGAATTGCAGATAAAGCTCATAGCCGATGGCGGCGACCTGCCCCGATTGCTGCGGTCCCAGCAGGTTGCCCGCTCCGCGGATTTCCAGGTCGCGCGCGGCGATTTTGAACCCCGCGCCCAGCTCGGTGAAATCGCGGATCGCCTCCAGCCGCGCCCGCGCGACTGTCGACAGGCCGGCCTCGTCCGGGACGATCAGGTAGGCGAAGGCCTGGATCGCCGATCGGCCGACCCGTCCGCGCAACTGGTACAGGTCGGCCAGCCCGAAGCGATCGGCCCGGTGGATGATGATCGTGTTGGCCTGGGGAATGTCGAGCCCCGATTCGACGATGGCGGTCGACAATAAGAGATCGGCCCGCCGGCCCAGAAATCGCTCCATCGCCGCTTCCAGTTGCGCGGCCCTCATCTGGCCGTGCGCCATGACCAGACGGACTTCCGGCACCAGCTCGGTGATCAGGCGCGCGACGCTCTCCAGTTCCTGAATGCGGTTGTGGATGAAGAAACATTGCCCGCCCCGCGCCAGCTCGTGGCGAATGGCCGCGCGGATGAGCTCTTTATCGAACGGCACCAGCCGGGTCTGCACGGCCAGCCGGTCGGGCGGCGGGGTCTCGATCAGGGACAGATCGCGCAGGCTCAGGAGGCTCATTTGGAGCGTGCGCGGGATCGGGGTGGCCGTGAGCGTCAGGCAGTCGACCGACTGTTTGATCGTTTTGATCCGCTCCTTCTGGCGTACGCCGAATCGGTGCTCCTCATCGATGATCAGCAGGCCGAGGTCGCGAAACTGGATGTCGCGTTGCAGCAGCCGGTGCGTGCCGATGACGATGTCCACGCCGCCCGCGGCCAGTTCTTGGCGGATCTCCTTCAAGTCGGCGGCGGAGCGGAACCGGCTCATCAGCTCGACGCGCACCGGAAAAGCGGCGAAGCGCCCGGCGAAGGTCCGGGCGTGCTGCCGCGCGAGCAGGGTGGTCGGCACCAGGACGGCCACCTGTTTGCCGTCCATGGCGACCTTGAAGGCGGCCCGCATGGCGACCTCGGTCTTGCCGTAGCCGACGTCGCCGCAGAGGAGCCGGTCCATCGGCACCTTCGATTCCATGTCCGCCTTCACTTCGACGGCCGAACGCAGCTGGTCGGGCGTTTCTT
>CAZJRH010000196.1:0-2099 GCA_964548215.1 uncultured Nitrospirota bacterium | reverse complement strand
CCGTCCGATAGGCCGGCACCACATCCACCTTGGCGCCACGCTTCTTCAATTCCTTCGGCAGCACCTCGCGCGCCTCTTTCGCGCGCGGCAACAGAATGCGCTTGCCCTTCATCCTGACGCCAGACAATCCTTCAAGCACCGCCTCGGCCTGGAAATATTTCGGGACGAGATCGGGGACGATCCCATGCGCCTGAATCGCCTCGGCCGTCTTGGGGCCGATGGCGCCAATCTTGGCGCTTTTGAGCGTGCGCAGATCGCCGCCCTTCTCGAAGAGCCGCTTCATGAAAAATTCCACACCGTTCACGCTGGTAAAGAGCAGCCAGTCGTAATCGGCCAGATTGGCGATTGCCCGGTCGAGCGGCGCCCAGTCCTCGGGCGGCAGGATCTCGATCGTTGGAAATTCGACCGGCTCGGCGCCATACCGGACCAGCAGGTCGAGAAATTCCTTCGCCTGCTCCTTCGCGCGCGTGACCAAAATTTTCTTGCCGTACAAGGGCTTGGTCTCATGCCAGTTGAGCTGTTCGCGCAAGCTGATCACCTCCCCGATCAAGACAATCGCTGGCGGTTGGAGCTTCGCCTCCGCCACCCGGGCGACAATGGCCGACAATGGCGCGATGACCGTCCGTTGTTGCGGCGTGCTCCCCGACTGGATTACCGCCACGGGCGACGACGGGGCGCGCCCGTGTGCCAGCAACTGCTCAACAATCTGCGGCAGCCGCAAGAGCCCCATGAGAAAAACAACCGTCTGGCGCTCTCGCGCCAGCGCGGCCCAGTCGAGCGCGCCCTCGTTCTCGCCCTCCTCGTGCCCGGTCACAAAGGTGACCGATGACGCCCACTCCCGATGGGTGAGCGGAATGCCCGCATAGGCGGGCACGGCCACGGCCGACGTCACGCCAGGCACCACCTCGAACGGAATGTTGTGCTCGGCCAGAAAAAGCGCCTCCTCGCCGCCCCGGCCGAACACAAACGGATCGCCCCCCTTGAGCCGGACGACGGTCAATCCTTTTTTGGCCTTGTCGATCAGCAGCCGGTTGATCTGTGCTTGGCGGATGTGGGGCTTGCCGCCCCGCTTGCCGGCGTGGATCACCTCGGCGCCCGGTTTCGTATAGTGGAGGAGTTCCGGTGGCGCCAGCGAATCGTAAATCACCACATCCGCTTCGCCGAGCAACTCGCGGCCTTTGACCGTGATCAGCCCCGGATCGCCGGGGCCGGCGCCTACGAGATAGACTTTCCCGCTCATGCTATGCATTCGCTCAAATTAGAAGTCATTTCAAAACCCTATTTTCGCCCCCTCACCCCATCCCTCTCCCCTTGGGGGAGAGGGGGACCGAGAAAAATAAATCTGTCCCCATTTTTATCCGCTGCCCGGCGGGGGCACCGTGGAGGACTGATAAATTTCCTTGAGAATCGCGTCGGCCCCCTGCCCGAGCAACCGTTCGGCCAGATTCTCGCCCAGCATCGCGGCCGAATGCATCGGCCCGCTCGCCTCGTCGGCGATCACTTGCGACCCATCCAGACTGGCGACCAGGCCGCGCAACGACAAATGGCCGCTGCGCATCACCGCGTGCCCCGCGATCGGCACCTGGCAGCCACCCTGCAGCCTCGTCAGGAAGGCCCGCTCGGCGGCGACGCAGGTGGCCGTGACCGGCTCATCCAGCGAGGCGGCCAGCCGGTTCATCTCGGCGTCATCCACTCGGCACTCCAGCCCCAGCGCCCCCTGCCCGATCGCGGGCAGGCAGATGTCGATCGACAGATATTCGGTAATCTGCGCGTCCCAACCCATCCGCCGCAGGCCGGCCGCGGCGACGACGATGGCGTCGAGTTTTTCGCTCTGCAGTTTTTTGATCCGCGTGTCAAGATTGCCCCGCAGCGGCACGATCACCAGATCCGACCGCTGATGGAGCAGTTGCGTGCTGCGCCGCAGGCTGCTGGTGCCGATCCTGGCGCCCTTGGGCAGTTGTTCGAACGTCCACCCGCGCGATGCGATGAGCGCGTCACGGGGATCTTCCCGTTTGGTGGTTGCGGCGATGTGCAGGCCGGCGGGAATTTCCACCGGCAAATCCTTGAAGCTGTGCACGGCCAGATCGGCGCGCCCGTCC
>CAZJRH010000195.1:0-3328 GCA_964548215.1 uncultured Nitrospirota bacterium | reverse complement strand
TCCCGCCGTACCTGGTCACGGTGTGGCGGATCTCCGGCAGCGTCCGGTTGCGATTGTCGGTCATGCACTCGATCATGATCGCCACGCCGCCGGGGCCGTAGCCTTCATACGTCAGCTCCTCGATCGTCTGACCCGGCAGCTCGCCGGTACCCTTCTGGATCGCCCGCTTGATATTGTCCTGCGGCATGTTCTGTTCGCGGGCCTTGAGCATGGCCAGGCGTAAACGCGGATTGCCGTTGGGATCGCCCCCGCCCATGCGGGCCGCCACGGTGATTTCCCGGATCACTTTGGTGAAAGCTTTGCCACGTTTGTTGTCCACCGCCATCTTGTGGCGTTTGGTCGTGGCCCAGTGGGAATGACCGCCCATGCAGGTGCTCCTTGCCCTGATTCTCCGTCAATAAGCGCTTCCGTTCTATCACAGACGATATGGAGAGTCAAACCGATCCGCCGCCGCCCGATTGCAATTTTTCATGCACCAGCCGCGCCAGCCCTTTGGGAACGCCCTTGACCGCCTCAATCTCCTCGCGCGTGGCCCGGCGTAAACGGGCCAGACTGCCGAAGTGACGCAACAACGCCCGCTTGCGGACCGCGCCCAGCCCGGGAATCTCATCCAGCACCGATGCGACCAGCGCCTTCCCGCGCAGCTTGCGATGATAGGTGACGGCAAAGCGATGGGCTTCATCGCGGATCCGCTGCAGGAGGTGGGTGGCCGGATCCAAGGGCGGCAATTCGATCGGATCGGTCTCATCCGGCAGAAAGACCCGCTCGAACTTTTCCCCCCGCGCCTTGGCCAGGCCGATCATCTCCGCCTCGCCCAGGCCGAGCTGCCGCAACGCGTTGCCGGCCGCCGACAATTGCCCCTTGCCGCCGTCGATGAGGATCAGATCGGGCGGCTGCGGTGAGGGCGATTCGTGAATCGCCCCTACGTCGGTCCGGGGCGCATATCGTCGGCGCACGATCTCCGCCATCATCCCGAAATCATCCGGGCCCTCGCTCTGCTTGATCCGGAAATGACGGAACTCGTCGGTCAGGAACCGGTCGTTCTCCCACACCACGCAGGAGCCGACGGCCTGATCGGCCGCCAGATTGGAAATGTCAAACGCTTCAATGCGGCGCGGCAGGCGGCGCAGGCCGAGCAATTGTTGCAAACGCCCGGCGGCCGCCATCCCCCCTTGAACAGCCAACAACTTTGCCGCCAGGGCCGCCCGCGCATTTTCCTGCGCGAGCCGGAGCAGATCGACAGCATGGCCCCGCTGGGGCACGCGGAACGTGACCTTGCCGCCCCGTCGCTCGCGAAGCCACTGCGCCAGCAGCGGCGCATCGGGCAGGGCGGCCGACACGACGATTTCCGGGGGAATCACCGTCTCCTTCGCGTAATATTGCTCGATCGCCGCGGCGAGCAGTTCCGCATCGCCCGTGTCGCGGGCGTCGGCGATGAAGAATTCCTTCCGGCCCACAACCATGCCGCCCCGGATGAACAACAATTGCAGGACTGCCGTAGGGGCAATTCGCGAATCGCCCCTACCATCCACGTCACGCGCCACGGCCCAGACATCCTGGTCTTCCAGCTTGGTCGAGGTGATCCGCTGCTTTTCCAGCATCTGCTCGATATTGGCGATCTGATCACGCAGACGCGCCGCCGCCTCATAGTCGAGCCGCTCGGCCGCCGCATCCATCCGGCCCCGCAGCGCCGACCGTAGCTCGGTGTCGCGGCCTTCGAGAAAGAACCGCACCTGCTCGATCATGGCGTAATACTCCGCCTGGCTCTGCCGGCCGGTGCAGGGCGCCAGACAGCGCTTAATCTCAAATTCGATGCAGTGCCGCTCGGCCGTGCCGTCGATCGTGATGGTGCAGTTGGGCAGTGGAAAGATCCGGCGCAAGAGTCGCAACGTCTCCCGCAGCGCATGGCTCGGCACGTAGGGGCCGAAATAGAGGGCGCCGTCGGGCTTGACCCGCCGGACGATCTCCAGCCGCGGGTAGGCCTCTTTCATCGGCAAACGGAGGAAGGGGTAGTTCTTATCATCCCGCAAAATGACGTTGAACCGCGGCCGGTGCTGTTTGATCAGGTTGTTCTCAAGAATCAGCGCTTCCAATTCGGAACCGGTCACGATGTAGTCGATCGCCGTGATCTGGCCGACCATCCGGGCCGTTTTTGGGGTCTGGGCCGTGCCGGGCTGAAAGTAGGAGCGCACCCGATCGGCCAGCGCCTTCGCCTTGCCGATGTAGAGCACGGCGCCGCGCTGATCCTTCATCAGATAGACACCGGCCGAGCGGGGCAGCTGCGCGGCCGGATTGACGCCTTCCCGGCGGGTGATCGTCGCCATGGCGCCATTCTAACAAAAACAACGCCCCGGAGAGATCACCCTCCGGGGCGTTGCACGGACCAACCGGCTCAGGCGTTCGTCAGAACGTAAAAACCGCCCGCCCCGCAAGCTTCCAGATCGGACTGTCCGCCCCTCCACCGGCAGGCGCACCAGCGTAGAAATCCTGCGCGCCATCGCCCGTGAAGAGATACCCCGCACCAGCCGACAACGTGAGATTGCCGTCAACCGCGTAAGCGGCATTCAAGTCCACTTCCGTACCAATTTCACGATCGTTCATACCACCGCACGGAAGAGCTCCGCCTAGGGGAGCGCACAGCTCGGCGGTTCGCGCATAGATCAGCGCGCCACCGACGGTCAATTTATCCGATACCGGTGTGCTGATATGCCCTTTGACCGCCAAGATCCCCATCCCGATCAATCCGCCACCAAGACTCCCACCATCCCGATCAGCAAACTGTTCGCTGTTCAGGATGATGTTGCCGAGCTGGAAATTGCCGGAAATGTCGTTGGCCGTGGCGTCGCTGACGGCTCCCTGGTCGGTACCGGCGGCATAGACAACCGTCGCGCCAACTTTCGAACCTCCCGTATCGACGGTCACATCGCCCATCAGATTCCAACCTTTCAACCGGATATCAACACCCGGGAGACCGTTGGATATCGTCCCCATCGTGTAGGTGCCTTCGGCGGCTAGTGCCATTGGGCCGTTTTTCACATCCAGAGAAACACCGACAATGTTGTACCAGATCTTATCGGCAGCACCGAATACACCCGCCCCGACGACCCCGGTGGGGTAGATGGTGTTAAACGTGGTCACGCCACCACTTGCCTGATCGTACAGGAACGCATTGTAGACATTGAGCACATGGTTGCCATGATCCATGCCGAGGTTGAGCACCCAGACCGACGTGTCGCTGTTGATGTCGGTAGGTAGCGCGGCTCCCAGCCCATCCGTCTCGTCGGCCAATTGCAACAGACTGCCCGTCAGAGTCGCGTCACCCATCGGA
>CAZJRH010000194.1:0-5986 GCA_964548215.1 uncultured Nitrospirota bacterium | reverse complement strand
CGGCGGCGGCCTGATCGCCGTCATGAAGGGCACGACCTTTGAGAAGGTCGGGGTGAACTGCTCAGCGGTGTGGGGAGAGCTCGACCCCGAATTCAAGCGACAGTTGCCCGGCGGAGGGAATCAATTTTATGCCACGGGCATCTCGCTGGTCGCGCATATGGTCAGCCCGCTGGTGCCGGCGGTGCACCTGAATCTTCGCTACATTGAAACCGACGCCGGTTGGTTCGGCGGCGGCACCGATCTCACGCCGTACTTTCCCTATGAGGAGGATGCGCGTGACTTTCACGCCGCGGTCAAAGCCGCCTGCGACCGCCATCACCCCGACTATTATCCGAAATTCAAGCAATGGTGCGATGAATATTTCTTCCTGCCCCATCGCAACGAGCCGCGCGGCGCCGGGGGCGTTTTTTTCGACTATCTGACGGAGCGCTCCTTCGACGAGCGGTTTGCCTTCACCCGAAGCATCGGCGAAGCCTTTCTCGACATCTATCCCAAAATCGTCGACCGGCGGCGCCGGCTCTCCTATACGCCGGAGCAGCGGGAATATCAGCTCTACCGCCGGGGGCGGTATGTCGAGTTCAATCTACTCTATGACCGGGGCACCCAGTTTGGGCTCAGGACGAAAGGCAACGTCGAGGCGATTTTCGTGTCGCTCCCGCCGGTCGTCAAATGGCGGTGACGGCGGCCCCCAGGCGCGGCGGCCGATCCGGGCCGGCGGGCTGACCGCCACGCTAATGTCCTACATTCAGACCCTCAAGGATGATCACCGGCAACTGCTGGCCTTGGCGGGCGAGGCGCAGGCGCTGCTTGCCGGCGAGTCCCCGCGCGCGATGCCCCCGCCCGACCACGAACGGTTGCAGATGTGCCTGCGGCAACTCATCGATCTGCTGCAGTCGCACGGCCGCCTTGAGGACGCGGAGCTGTTTCCGGCGCTTCGGCGCCGGCTGCCCGAAGCCGATCACTGGCAGATCAAGATGGTCGAAATTCAGGACGAAGCCGTCCTCATGCTGGCGAACGATCTCCAGGGATGGGCGACGGGCGTCTCCTCCTTCTCGCCTGAATGGGTGCAGGAAAACGCGGCCCGCCTGCTCCGATGGCTTCAGGAGCATGTGATGGTTGAAGAGGAGCGCCTCTTCCCCCGGCTTGAGGTCCAGCCGGGCCCGTAACCTCGGTAACCCGACTCGGGTTGCCACGGGAAAGAGGGGGGAGGCACCGGCCCCTCTTTTATTCCGGAGATGATTCCTCCCCCGTCAGCCGGCGGTAAAGCAGGTGAAACTGCTCCGTCGTCAGCGCCGGATCCGACAAACGGCGCAGATCCTCCGGAGTGATCGGGACCTGGAAGGACTCGTCGAAGATCGACGTGCCGATCGCGAGATAATTGGCGGCCAGCCGCTTCTCCGGCAGGAGCAATTTGACATCCCGGTTGTAGGTGACGGCCAGCCGGATGGCCAGGCGGGCGATCGGGGCGGAAATATTTTTCCCAATGGCGATGTTTTCCGGTGGATGGCCGAGCGGAAAAAACTTCGGCCGGACCTTCACAATGGAGACGGATTCAAATTCTTTTCGAATGGCCTCCCAATGGGTTTTTTGGTCCCGGGCCAGGAAGATTTCCACCAGGATACCGCCGGGGTCGGCCGGCTCCTGGCCGGCCGCCGCGGGCCCGGCCATTGAAAGTGACAGGAACAGCAACAGGGCCGGCGATAGCCATGGCCCCGCGACGCCAGCGAACCGAACGCGACACTGCCGCATCGCCATTTCCTCCGAATGCTCTGCGGAATTGTAGCAGAGATCGAGCATTTTTGACATGAGCGCCGCGCCGATCGTCTTGACTCCGTTTCCCGGGCTGACTACAATGCAGCTCCCGCCGTGTTCTGCGTGACGGGCTTCGGGAGTCAGAGCATGGTTCAAGACCGGTCCGGCTGGGTCGCCGAGGCGATGAAATTCCTTGAGGCGGCCCCCGATGCCGTCGTGATCGTCGGCCAAGAGGGCCGCATCGTCTTTGTCAACACCCAGACGGTCCGCCTCTTCGGTTATTCGCGGGACGAACTGATCGGCCGGCCGGTCGAAGTGCTGATCCCTGAGCGATTCCACGCCGGTCACGTCCATCATCGGGCCGACTATGCGTCCCTTCCCCGGACGCGCCCGATGGGCATCGGTCTGGAGTTGTACGGCCGCCGAAAGGACGGGACCGAATTCCCGGTGGAAATCAGCCTGAGCCCGGTGGAAACCACCGAGGGGGTTCTGGTAACCAGCGCGATCCGTGATGTCACCGACCGAAAGCGGGCGGAGGAGCAGATCCGGGCGCTCAATCATGCACTGGAGGAGCGCGTGAACGAGCGCACGGCCGAATTGGCGGCGGAGAAGGCGCTGTTGCAGACGTATTTGGAGGTGGCGGGGATGATGATCGTGGTCATCAACGCGGACCAGACCGTGGCCCTGATCAATACAAAGGGGTGCGATGTGCTCGGATGGCCGGCGGGGGAGATCGTGGGGAACAACTGGTTTGATCGCTTTCTCCCGGCGCGGATCCGAGATGAGGTCAAGGCGGTCTTTTCGAAGCTGGTCGCCGGCGAGCTTGTGCCGACGGAAGATTTCCAAAATCCGATTCTCACGAAGAGCGGCGAAGAACGGATGGTGGCCTGGCACAATGCGGTGTTGCGGGACAACGAGGGCCGGACCTACGCGGTGATCGGTTCCGGAGAGGACGTCACGGACAAAATGCTGATGGAGCTGCAGGTTCGGCAGGCGGAAAAACTTGCGGCCATCGGGCAGTTGACGTCCGGTCTGGCCCACGAGATCGGCACGCCGCTCAACGTCATCAGCGGACGGGCGGAATACATGCTGCGCAAAATGGCGGCCGGCGACCCGCTGCGCACGAATCTGGAGCGGATCCTCGGGCAGATCGAGCGGATCGCCAAGATCGTCAACCAGTTGCTGAGTTTCACGAGGACCCGGCCGCTCGATCGGCGCCCCATCGCGCTGGGTCCGCTGATCCGGGAGATGTGCTCGCTGGTGGAGCACCCGCTGCGGGAGCATCGGATCGCCCTGCAGGTGGAGGTGCCCGACACGCTGCCGGAGATCGACGCCGATCCGGATCAGATTCAACAGGTCCTGCTCAATCTGATCATGAATGCGATTCAAGCGATGCCCGGCGGGGGCGCGCTGACGATCCGGGCCGGCCGGACCGTGGCGCGTCGCGAACGCGAGGATCCGCTGCAAGACCACTACGTCAAAATTGAGATCGCGGATGAGGGCATCGGTATTCCGCCCGAGCATCTGTCGAAAATCTTCGACCCGTTTTTCACCACCAAGGATGTCGGCAAGGGCACCGGTCTGGGTCTGGCCGTCAGCGACGGGATCGTGCGCCGGCACGGCGGCGTGCTGCGGGTCAAGAGCCGGGTCGGCGAGGGCAGCGTGTTCAGCCTTTTTCTGCCGATGAAGCCGGACGCCGACCGGGCGGAAGTCCTGCATGGATAAGGTGTCCGGCCGCATTTTGATCGTCGATGATGATCCGGAGATGCGCCGCCTCCTGAGCGACGTGCTGACCGAGGAAGGTTACGCGGTCGCGACGGCTTCGGACGGCGCGGAGGCGCTGATCCGGCTGTCCGCCACCGGCGAAGCCGCCGTCGACCTGGTCATCACGGACCTGCAATTGCCGGCCATGAAGGGGCTGGAGTTGATGCATCAGGTCAAGCAGCGGCAGCCCGACACGGCGGTGATGATCATCACGGCGTTCGGTTCGATCGAATCGGCCATCGAGGCGATGAAGCAGGGGGCCTATGATTACCTTCCCAAGCCCTTCAAGATGGACGAGCTGACGCTGACCGTGCGCAAGGCGCTCCGGGAAAGCGCGCTGCAGCGGGAGGTGGTCCGGCTCAGGCAGGAACTCAGCCGGACGTATCAATTCGGCAATCTGATCGGCAAGAGCAAGGCGATGCAGTCCATCTTCGATCTGGTCCGGACGATCGCCGGCGCCGCCAGCAACGTGCTGATCACCGGCGAGAGCGGCACCGGCAAGGAGCTTGTGGCCAAGGCGATCCACTACAACAGCGCCCGCACGGACCGCCCGTTCGTCCCCGTCAATTGCGCGGCGATTCCCGACGCGCTCATGGAAAGCGAGCTGTTCGGCCACGTGAAAGGCGCCTTCACCGACGCCAAAACGGACAAGGCCGGGCTCTTCGAAGAGGCGAACAGCGGCACCTTGTTCCTCGATGAGATCGGCGAGCTGCCGCAGCCGCTGCAGGCCAAACTGCTCCGGGTGCTTCAGGAGAGGGAAATCCGGCGCGTGGGATCGACCAAGCAGATTCCGATCGACGTGCGGGTCATCGCCGCCTCCAACGTCGATCTGGCCGGCCAGGTGGCGGCCAAGCTTTTTCGCCAGGATCTCTTTTACCGGCTCAACGTGTTTCACATTCCCATCCCGCCGCTGCGTGAGCGGAAGGACGACATTCTCCTGCTCGCCGACCATTTGCTGAAAAAGCATCTGGAGGGGCGCGCGACCGCCGTTCGCGGCTTCAGCGAGAATGTCCTGGCCTTCTTCCTCAATTATGCCTGGCCCGGCAACGTCCGGGAATTGGAAAACGTCATCGAGCGGGCCAGCGTCGTGGCCCGCGGCGAGCGGATCACCATCGATGATCTTCCGCCCTCCCTGGTCCAGAGCCGGCCGGATTATTCGGCGCTGGAGCAGGCCGCCGAGCGGCGACTGTCTCTTGCGGAGTTGGAGCGGGACTATATCGGGCGGATCATTGCGCAGGCCGGCGGCAACAAGAACCGGGCCGCTCAAATTCTTGGGATCGACCGAAAGACCCTCTACCGCAAGCTCGAGCAACCGGCCTCTCCCGCCACCCCTGACACAAGGCCGGCGAAAGCAGATCCCTCCCGATAATCGGTAGTGGGTCAGTTTCACATGGGCATGTTTCAAAAATAGGGACACGTCCCAATTATCCTCGTTGCTGCGCGTTAAGAACGATAATTGGGACGTGTCCCCATTTTTGCACCGCTGAAACCTTGAAACTGACCCACTACCCGATAATCACCTGTTTTGCGGATAATTGTCCCACCATCGCCGGCTCGCCGTGGCGGAATGGGACAGGGGCTAAAAATTCTGGCAAGCTCCTCAGAATATCTTGATAATCATCTGATTGAAATCATGTGAGTTTTACTTATTTTGGCTCTCTGCGAATTCCGGCATACGCTTTGCTTTTGATCAGGGGCAAGCAGTCTCACATGAGCATGAACGTCAACAGCATGTTGAAACGCCAACATCGTCATCCCGCCCATATCCTGGTTGTGGAGGATGACAGTGAAATGCGGGCGTTGCTGGTGGATGAATTGACCGATGCGGGCTACCGGGTCTGTCCGGCAGGGGATGGCGCCGAAGCGGCGGACAGGCTGGCGGAAGAGGCGTTTGATCTGATCATCACCGATATGAAGATGCCCCGCATGGACGGTTTCGATCTGCTGGCGATCCTCAAGGAGCGCGGCCTGTCGCTGCCGGTGATCGCCATCAGCGCATTCTTCGAGGAGGGGCCCGGCGCCGACGTCTTGCGCGCGCGAACGCTGACCCGCCTCTCCAAGCCGTTGCGGATGGACGAGTTGAAATCCGTCGTCAAAGCCGCGTTGCGCACACCGCGCGCCTGACCGTCAAGCCGTCTGAGGAGGGGCATATGATCCGGAGCGGCATCATCCTGGCGGGCGGCGAGGGTATCCGGTTGCGTTCCTTCGTCCAACGGTGGCGGGGCGACGCCCTGCCCAAGCAGTATGTCCGCTTCTTCGGCGAACGATCAATGTTGGAGCGGACGATCAGCCGAGCCGAAACGCTCATCCCGCCCGACCGGCTCTTCACCGTCGTGGGGCGTCATCATCTCGAATTTCGCGAGGTCGCCGGGCAACTGGCCGACCGTCCCCCGGGCACGGTCATCGTGCAGCCGGAGAACAAGGAGACGGGGCCTGGAATTCTCCTGCCGCTGATGCATCTTGTCGCGCG
>CAZJRH010000193.1:0-4267 GCA_964548215.1 uncultured Nitrospirota bacterium | reverse complement strand
CCCTCAAGACCGTTTCGGTGGAGATGAAACTGAAGCGGATCGGCGAGGAGATCCGGAAAGCGACCCGCCGGATCAACGCATTGAACGAACTGATGCTTCCCCGCATGAGGCGGCAGATCCGGCGGATCACGGCCCATCTGGAAGAACGGGAGCATGAGGAGCACTTCAGGGCCAAGCGCTTCAAACGGAAGCATGCGGTGGGCTTTTCGCGATGAGGGAATTGGATGTACACAGATCATTCGCTGAGTGAAGCTGTCCGGGACGAGATCGAACGCCGGGTGCTTGAGATCGTGGAAGGGCTGGTGGCCGAGCTGAGCGGGCCGGCGCCGCGCAGGCCGGCGACCCTTCACGATTCCCTTGACCGCGATCTTGCCATCGACAGCCTTGAGCGGGTTGAGCTGCTCCTGCGCCTTGAGCAGGCGTTTGGGGTTCGCCTCGCGGATGCCGTGATGGCTGGCGCGGAAAATCCGCGCGATCTCGCGGACGCGATCCGCGCCGCTGCGCCGATGGTGGTGGAGCGCGCCCCAGCCGCCCAGGCGCCGATCGGGCCAGCCGTTGCAGCCCCGCCGGATGCCCGGACACTGGTGGAAGTGCTCCACTGGCATGTCCAGGCCCACCCGGATCGGGCGCATATTTTTCTCCGGCGGGAGGATGGGAGCGAGACGCCGATCAGCTACGGGACACTCTGGAAGGGGGCCGTGGCCGTCGCCGCGGGGCTGCGTAAACGCGGGCTGGGACCAGGTCAATCGGTGGCCCTCATGCTCAGAACGGAACAGGCCTTCTTTGAGGTTTTTTTCGGGGTGCTGATCGCCGGCGGCGTGCCCGTCCCGATCTATCCCCCATTTCGTCTTGATCGCATCGAGGAGTATGCGCAGCGCCAGATCGGCATCCTGCGCAACGCGGAGGCCCGCCTGCTCATCACCTTCGGGCAGG
This sequence comes from uncultured Nitrospirota bacterium, assembly GCA_964548215.1. Taxonomy (GTDB): domain Bacteria; phylum Nitrospirota; class Nitrospiria; order JACQCE01; family JACQCE01; genus JBFMAJ01. The sequence continues at coordinate 3,334 of CAZJRH010000193.1, read as the reverse complement.
CCGAGCGTGTCGCCCGCCTGCTGCGCGGGCAGGCGCCCTCGCTGGAGGAGGTGACCACCGCGGAGCGACTCTCGGTGCAGGAGGCCAGGGTGGTGTTGCCCCATCTTCTTGGCGACGATCCCGCGCTCATTCAGTACACCTCCGGGAGCACGGGCGCCCCGAAAGGCGTGCTGCTCACGCACGCGAACATTCTGGCGAATACCCGCGCCATCGGGAAGGCGATCGAAATCCATCCGGACGACGTCGCTGTGAGCTGGTTGCCGCTCTATCATGACATGGGGTTGATCGGGACCTGGCTGACCGCGCTGCTTTTCGGCGTCCCGGTGGCGATCCTTTCGCCGCTGGCGTTCCTCTCCCGCCCCGCGCGATGGCTCTGGGCGATTCATGCGCATCGCGCGACCATTTCGTCGGCGCCGAACTTCGCCTTCAACCTCTGTGTCCGGAAGGTGAATGACGCGGAGATCGAGGGGCTGGACTTGAGTTCGTGGCGGCTGGCGCTCAATGGCTCCGAACCCGTCAGCCCGGAGACGATCGAGCGCTTCAGCCGCCGCTTCGCTCCCTACGGCTTCAAGCCGGAGACGATGTGCCCGGTCTATGGCCTGGCCGAGGCCTCGGTGGCCCTGACCATCCCTCCTCCGGGGCGCGGCCCACGAGTGGATCAGGTCGCGCGTGATCCTTTTCAATGCCTTCGCGAGGCTCACCCTGCCGCCCCCGAAGAGCCCAACCCCCTTCGCTTCGTCTCGTGCGGTCGACCCCTGCCGGGGCACGAGGTCCGGATCGTCGATGACGCGGGCCATCCGGTCGGCGAGCGGATCGAGGGGCACATTGAATTTCGCGGACCATCGGTGATGAGCGGTTATTTCCGGAAGCCGGAAGCCACGCGGGCGGTTCTTCACGATGGCTGGATCGATTCCGGGGATCTCGGCTATTGGGCCGATGATGAGCTCTTTATCACGGGCCGCCACAAGGACGTCATCATCAAGGCGGGCCGGACCCTCTACCCGCAGGAGGTGGAGGAGGTGGTCAGCGAGATTCCGGGCATCCGCAAAGGGTGCGTCGCTGCGTTTGGCCTGGCCGATCCGGAAATTGGAACGGAACAGCTCGTCGTGATTGCGGAGAGCCGGGAAACGGCGCCGGAAAAGATCGACGAGCTCCGGGCGGCGCTTCTTGACCGCGTGGTCACGGTGATCGGTTTCCCGCCCGACACGGTGGTGATCGCCCCGCCCGGCTCGGTGTGCAAGACGTCAAGCGGCAAGATCCGGCGGAGCGCAACGCGCGAGGCCTACCTGCGTGGTGAGGTCACGCGCGGACGCGCATCTGCAACGATCCAGTGGGTCAGGCTCGGCGTCCGGGATTTCCTGGCGCGGATGCGGTGGGTTGCTATCCGGATGGCCCTGCTCGCCTATGGCGCATACGTGGGGATTTTGCTGGCCGTGGCGTTACCGATCCCCTGGGCACTCCTGATGGTTGTGCCGCAGGGACGCCCGGCGGACCGGCTGGTGAGGTTCTGGTGCCGCTGGCTGCTGAAGCTCTCCGGTTGCCAGGTCCGCGTTGAGGGGATTGAGAACCTCCAGGGTGTCGGACCGGCGGTCCTGGTGGTCAACCATGCCAGCTATCTGGATGCGGAAGCTCTGCTGGCTGTGCTTCCGGTGGAGTTCAGCTTTGTGGCCAAGCGGGAGTTGGCTTTCCGGCCACTCATCGGGAAGGTGATCCGGAAGGTTGGCTACCTGACCGTCGAGCGGTTCGCTCCAGCCCAGAGCGCGGCTGATGCCGACCGGGCGACGGCGCTGTTACGACGCGGCGTCTCGCTATTGTTCTTTCCCGAAGGGACGTTCGTTCGGGCGCCTGGATTGCTCCCATTCCGGCTCGGCGCCTTCAAGGCTGCCGTCGAAGCGGGACATCCGGTGATTCCCATCGGGATCAGAGGAACACGGGAGATCCTGCCTGCTCATACGTGGTTGCCGAAACCCGGGCTGATTACGGTCACGATCGGCTCCCCCATCGCACCACGGGGCGGCGGGTGGCAGGAGATGGTTCGGCTGCGGGATCTCGTTCGGACCGAAGTCGCGCGACTGGCTGGTGAGCGCTTTGCGCCCGGAAAGGCGCCCGCATGAAAAAAATCAGCATCGTGGGGGCCGGCCGAGTGGGTGAATCGACCGCCCAGATTCTGGCGAGGGACGAACTGTGCGGAACGCTGGTGCTCATTGACATTCCGGAGGGACTTCCCCAGGGTATCGCCCTGGATGTCCAAGCGGCTGCTCCCCGGTTTGGCTTTGACACCAAGATAACCGGCAGCAATAATCCGAAAGCGATGGCGGGATCGGACTTAGTCATTGTGACAGCCGGTTTTCCTCGCAAGCCCGGCATGTCCCGATCCGACGTGCTCGATGCCAATAGGCCGATTATCAGCTCCATTATCGACGACATTCTCACATTTGCGCCAGAGGCCATGCTGCTGATGGTCACCAATCCAGTGGATGTGCTCACATACCTGGCCTGGAAACGGACCGGTTGGAATCGTAGTCGTGTCTTTGGCCTGTCCGGTGTACTCGACGCCGCGCGCATGGCCAGCTTTGTAGCCCAGGAGACAGGCCTTTCCGTCAAAGATATCTCCACCATGGTATTGGGCGGACATGGTGATGCGATGGTCCCCATGCCCCGATATGCCTGCATCAACGGGATTCCCATCGCCCACTTCCTCAATGCGGATGCCATTGCCCGCATTGTCGAGCGCACTCGCAACGCGGGCACCGAGATTCTCGACCTCAAGAAGAGCAGCAGCGCCTACAACTCTCCGGCGGCTGCCATCGCGACCATGGTGGACGCGGTCAGCTACGATCGAAAGCGCATTCTGCCATGTGTGTGCATTCTCGACGGGGAGTACGGTCAGCGGGATATCGCCATGGGCGCTCCTGGCGTGCTGGGCGAGGGAGGGCTGGAAAAGGTGATTGAACTGCCCCTGACAAAGGATGAGGCCGCTCAGTTGCAACAATCAGCCGGGCAGATCCATTCGGATCTGGGCCGGCTCGCGGACCATTAACATGGCAAGCCACATGACTGTACACCGACGAAAGGAAGAGACGACCAATGGCCGACGATCTCATCACTCTCACCGATCACGCGAGTGGCAAGCGCATCGAGCTGCCGGTGCGGCGGGGCGCCCACGGGCCGGCCACCGTTGACATCAGCGCGCTCTACAGCGAGCTGGGCTACTTCACCTATGATCCGGGGTTTGCCTCCACCGCCAGTTGCCGCAGCGCGATTACCTTCATCGATGGAGAACAAGGTGTTCTGCTCTACCGGGGCTATCCCATCGAGCAACTGGCGGAAAAAA
>CAZJRH010000192.1:0-4187 GCA_964548215.1 uncultured Nitrospirota bacterium | reverse complement strand
TGGTGATCGTGAAATTCTCGGTCGAATGGTGGCGGTCGCTCCATCAACCGGCGTCCATCAAGCCCGACGGGATCAGCTACGCTCCCGACATGCTGCTTCCACTCATGGTCACCAGCATCGGCTTTCTCTTCCTGTTCACGTATATGCTGGTCCTGCGGACGCAACTGCTCTATCTGCGGCAACTGCTGGACGCGAAAAAAGGCCGGCTCCTGAGCAAGGCGCATCTATGAGAACCTTGGGGAGGCGCCCGGCATGACCTGGTTCTATCTGCGCTGGGCCGTCATCCTGGCCGTCGGAGGGTTGATCGCCGGCCTGGCGTTTCAGAACTATCGCGACCAAGTCGCGCCGGTCACACCGGAACAACTGATCCAGTTCCCGGTCGAGGGAACGGTGCGGGTCGTCGGCCTGGTCCAGCCGGGCAGCCTGGTGATCGACCCGGAGGCCGCCACCGTCGAGGACTTTCAGGCGGAGTTTGATCTGGCCGGCCGGCTGCAGCATCTGCCGGTCCGCTACCGCGGTCCGGCCGACGACAATCTGCGGGAATTGAAAACCCTGGTGGTGGTGGGGCAACTGGACGCCGACGGGCGGATCCTGCTGGCCAACGAGTTTCGCATCATACCAAATTATGACTATATTACAGCAGCTTATCTGCTGGGACTGATCCCCCTCGCCCTCTTCCTTTTCGTCATGGAACGACGGGTGGCGTTGTTGTATACTGTCATTAAAACAGCAACCCCCTACCAACCGGAATCGGACCACAATGAGCAAGGCTAGAAGAATCGGATTGGCGTTGAGCGCCGCTCTCGTGGTCGGCGCGCTCGGTTACCTGGCGCTGGGAAACTTCAGCGAGAATCTGGTCTACTTTTTCACCCCGTCCGAGGTGATCGCCATGTCGCCGGACGATTACGGCAGGAAGGTGCGCGTCGGCGGCATGGTCGTCAAGCAGAGCCTGAAGGTCATCCCCGAGTCGCTGCAGATGACGTTCGAGCTGACCGATGGCGCCGCGACCATTCCCGTCAGTTTCACGGGGGTGCCGCCCGACCTGTTCAAGGAGGGCCAGGGCGCGGTCGTGGAGGGCTATTGGGACAACAGCCGCCAGTTTCACTCGGATATGATCATGGCCAAGCACTCCGAGGATTACATGCCGGTCGAGCTCAAACGGGCCGGCGTCGAAATGCCCAAGAAGGATTTTCTGAGAACGCTCAATCAACCGTAGTTTGTCCGGGCGGGAGACCTTCACCTCATGACCTTCGATCTCGTTGAACTCGGCCATTTCGCCGTCATCCTGGCTTTCATGCTGACCGTGGTCGGGATCGTCGTGCCGATCGTCGGGCTGAGGACCGGCCGCGCGGCCTGGATCGTCGCCGGCCGGCAGGCGGTGACCCTGGTTTTCGCGTTGCTGGCCATCGGCATTGGCGTCATGATTTATTCGTACATCGTCCGGGATTTTTCGGTCAAGTATATCGCCGCCACCTCCAACAGCAAGCTGCCCTTCTTCTACACGATTGCCGCCCTGTGGGGCGGCCATGAAGGCTCGCTGCTCCTGTGGGTCTTCATCCTGTCGGCCTTCTGCATGACGGCCGTCTGGCTGCACTGGCGCACGCAGCCGGCGATCATCCCCTACCTGATCATGGTGGAGTCGGCGCTGATGTTCGGCTTTCTGGCCCTGATCCTCTTCCTCTCCAATCCGTTCGAGCGGCTGATCCCGGCCGCCTTTGACGGCAAAGACCTCAATCCGCTGCTGCAGGATCCGGCCATGGTGATGCACCCGCCCATGCTCTACATGGGCTACGTCGGCTTCTCCATTCCCTTTGCCTTCGCCATGGCCTCGCTCTTCTCGGGCCGTTTAGGCGAGGAGTGGCTCAAGGTGACCCAGCGCTGGACGATTTTCGCCTGGCTCTGCCTGACCATCGGCATCCTGATGGGCGGCTATTGGGCCTATTACGAGCTGGGCTGGGGCGGCTACTGGGGCTGGGACCCGGTCGAGAACGCCTCGTTCATGCCGTGGCTGGTGGGCACGGCCTTTCTGCATTCGGCCATGGTGCAGGAAAAACGGAAGATGTTCAAAGTGTGGAACCTCTTTTTGATCATCACCACATTTTCCCTCTCGCTCATCGGCACCTTTCTGGTCCGCAGCGGCGTGCTGACGTCGGTGCATACGTTCGCCACCGATCCGGGCCGGGGCGTCTATATCCTGCTTTTCCTGGTGGTCGTCATGACGATCGCCTTCGGCACGCTGATCGTCCGCTCGCCGAAGCTGAAGAGCCAGGTCCAGCTCGATTCGATCGTCTCGCGGGAGTCGGCCTTTCTCTTCAACAACCTTTTCTTTCTCGTCGCCACGCTGACGGTCTTTCTGGGCACGCTCTACCCGCTGATCGTCGAAACGATCGGCGCCGACAAGGTGACGGTCGGCCCGCCCTATTACAACACCGTCTTCATGCCGATCGCGCTGGGGCTGATCATCCTGATGGGCATCGGCCCGTCGATCGCCTGGCGGAAGGCCTCGCTGGAAAATCTGAAGAAAAATTTTCTGATCCCGCTGGCGATCGGCCTGGGCTGCCTGGGCGCCTCGGCGCTTTTAGGCATGCGCAGCCCGCTCGCCCTGGGGGGCGTGGGCGTGGTCGGCTTCGCCGCCTCGACGATCGCCGTCGATTTCGGCAAATTGACGGCCTTCTGGGCCGCGCGGCGGCAGGTCAATGTGTTCCGGGGCTTTTTCACGGCCTTCGGCAAGAATCACCGGCGATGGGCCGGGCTGGTCACCCACATCGGCGTGCTGATTCTGATCATCGGCGTCATTGCCTCGACCATCTATCAGACCGAGAAAGTGGTGCCCATGCAGGTCGGCGACCAGTTGGAGCTGCAGGACTACACGCTGAAATTCATGGAACTGCGCAGCGTCACCGGCGCCAATTGGAAGGCGCAGGAGGGGGTGGTGCAGGTGTTCCGCGGCGACCGCTTCATCGCCGAGCTGCGGCCGCAAAAACGCATCTATGACGTGTCGCTCACCCCGACGACCGAAGCGGCCATCCACACGATCAACACGGGCCAGATTTTCATCACGATGACGGAGGTCATGGGCGGTCAGGCCATGATCCGCGCGCTGGTCAATCCCCTGGTGCTGTGGGTCTGGGGGGGCGGCATCATCATGGGCATCGGCGTGCTCCTGAACATTTTCCGGCCGCGCAGGGACGGCGCATGAGCGCCACGGACACCCAGACCAGCGACCGGTTTGTCGTCTACTGGTGGCACATCGTCCTTGTTCTGGCGCTGGTCGCCCTGTTCAGCCTCTTCTACAAGGGCCTGTGGGGTGATCCGAGCGCGCTTCCGACCGTGCTGATCAACACGCCGGCGCCGACCTTCGACGGGCCCGACGTCGCCAGCGGTCAACCGGTGTCGATCGCGCAATTTCAGGGCAAGGTGGTCATGATCAATTTCTGGGCCTCCTGGTGCCTGGAATGCCGCTTGGAGCACGCGAATCTGCTGGCCCTCCACGAGCAGTTCAGCCGTCATCCCGATTTCGTCATGCTGGGCGTCAATTACCAGGACAGGCTCGATGACGCGCGCCGCTATCTGGAGGTCTACACGGCGCCATTTCTCAACGTGCGCGACTGGAAGGGCGCCATCTCGATCGACTATGGCGTCTATGGCGTACCGGAAACGTTCGTCATCGACCGGCAGGGGGTGATCCGCCACAAGCAGATCGGGCCGATCATCGGCCCCGCCTACGACCAACTGAAGAACCGGATCCTGCCCGCCTTGCTGGACGGCGCCGCCCCGGCGGTCTCATGAAATCCCTCGCCCTGGCCGCGCTCCTCTGCGCCCTGCTGTCGCCGCAGGCGGCGCTCGCCCTGCAGGTGGATGAAACCGCGCTGGACGACCAGATCGGCGAGATCGCCAAGACCCTCCGCTGCGCCGTCTGCCAGACCGAAAACATCTGGGAATCGCAATCCACGCTGGCCAAGCAGATGCGCGACGTGATCCGGGAACGGTTGCAGCGGGGAGAATCGCCCGAGGAGATCAAAGCTTATTTCCTGAGCCGGTATGGCGACTACGTTCTGATGGAGCCGCGCAAAAAAGGATGGAACTGGCTGATCTGGGCCGGGCCGTTTGTGTTGCTGGCCGGCGGCGGGCTGTGGACCGACAACCCGGCGACGAACTTCATCACCGCGACCGCCAATCCCAACGAG
>CAZJRH010000191.1:0-1518 GCA_964548215.1 uncultured Nitrospirota bacterium | reverse complement strand
GCCGGCTGCTCGATCGAGGACTACGACCCCGCCACCGGCCGGATCGACGAGATCGGGCCGGCGACGGAGCGTGTCGCTGCTGCTGCTGCCGCCGCCCGCGAGACGGGGCTGGTCCTGACCGCTCGGGCGGAGAACCACTTCTACGGCGGCACCGACCTCGACGACACGATCGGGCGGCTGCTCGCCTACCGCGCTGCCGGCGCCGACGTGGTGTACGCGCCGCACCTCCGGGACGCGGGTCAGATCCGCACCCTGGTCGACGCGGTGGACGCGCCCGTCAACGTCCTCGCGCTGCGCGGCGGCCCGACCGTCGCCGAGCTGACGCAACTCGGCGTCCGCCGGGTCTCGACCGGCGGCTTCCTGGCCCGCGCCGCGTACGGCACGCTGCTCGCCGCCGCGCGTGAGCTGCTCGCCACCGGCACGTCGGAGTACGCCCGGATCGGCCTCACACCCGCCGACCGAGCTGCCTTCGGCCCGCGGAACGGCTGACGGCGCGTGCGGGCTCGCTCGATCATCCAGACGCTCCCGAGCCGTGCGGCGCTGAGCAGCCAGGCCGGAACGATCGCCGGCGCAACCGAAACCGAATCGACCGAGACGTGCGACATGCCACTGACCTTCGGGTAGTCGAGCGCTGGCCGCGCCGGCGGTGGTGTCACATGGTCGCCTCAGCGTTGTCGTGACGAGGGGGGGGGTGTCTGTATCCGGCGCTGTCCGGGTACACGGGTGCGCCGAGGCGGTAGGGAGCGTGACCGACGCGCTGCCGCCGAGCTTCTGCGCCGCGCACGCGCGCCACGATACGCTGCGCCGGTGATCGCGCCGGTATCGGTCCTCGGGGTGAACTGCTCGCCGAGCGGTGGCGGCAGGACGCGTGCGGCGATCGAGGCGGTGCTCGGCGGCGCCGCCGCCGCCGGCGGCGAGACCCGGTTGGTCGAGCTCGCCGACGGCGACGACCTCGCGCCCGTCATCGCTGCGCTCGATGCGAGCTCCGCGTTCGTGTTCGGCTCGCCGATGTACCGCGCGACCTTCGCGGCGCCCTTCAAGGCGCTGATGGACGCCGTCCCTCGTGGCATGCACGGCGAGCAGTCGGCGCCGTTGACCGGTCGCGCAGCAGTCACGGTGGCAACCGCCGCGAGCGATCACCACTTCCTCGGTCCGGCGGGGATGCGCGACGTGCTGGTCGACTTCTTCGCCTGCCACGTCGTCTCGCCGGGCCTCTACGTGCCGCGGGCTCGACTGCGCTCGGTGCGGTCACGCCGAACGTGTAGGCGCGCGGCTCGGGCTCAGAATGACAGGAGCTTGTCGCGCAGCGTGCCGGGCGGGTAGGAGGTCTGCATCGCGCCCCGTCGCTGCAGGGCCGGCGCGAGCCGCTCCGTCACGTTCGTGATGAACGCGTCGTCGCCGACGTCGTTCGCCAGCAGCATCACGCCGTCGCCGCCGATGGCCCCCATCATCTCGATCAGCTCGTCGGCGATCGCCTCAGGTGTGCCGATCGGCTGCCACGGGCCGCCGACGCCGACC
>CAZJRH010000190.1:0-1799 GCA_964548215.1 uncultured Nitrospirota bacterium | reverse complement strand
TCGTCGTCCGGAAGGGCGCGCGGCTGGTGGTGGCGGCGCCGCTGATGGAGGCGCCGCTGCCGTTCCCCGGCGGCGCGCGGACCCAACTGCAATCACTGACCAATTCCCACTCCTTTTGGTATCGATGGCTTGTGGCCGCGGGGGAAGAGCCGGCCGCGCTGGAGGCGTGGGAGCATCTGCGCCGGCGTGAACGCGCCTGGACCTTGCTGCAGCTTCGCGGACTCACGACAGATGATCCCGCCTATCAACTCCTGGCGCGCGAGGTTCGCCGCCAGGGCCATCCCGTGGGCATCTGGCCGGCCTACGAGTCGCCCTATCTGCCGATTCAGGACGGATGGGAGGATTTTCTGGCCGGCCTCAAACCAAAATTCCGGTCGAATTTGAGAAACCGCCGGCGGCGGCTGGAGGCGCTGGGCGACGTGCGTGTCGAGCGCGTGTCGGACCCGTCCGATGTACAGGCCGCCCTGGCGGAGGGTTTCCGGCTCGAACAAGCCGGCTGGAAAGGCGAGCGCTCGAGCGCAATCGCCTGCCGCCCTGAACTGATCAGCTTCTATACCCAGTGGGCCGAGATTGCGGCCGATCGAAAATGGCTGCGGCTCTTTTTTCTCTCGGTCGGCGGGAAACGCATTGCGTTCGATTACACGGTCGCTTTCGACAACCGGCTCTACTGCATGAAAATCGGCTTCGACCCGGCCTTCAGCGCCTATTCACCCGGACAATTGCTCTGCGCCGACGTCCTCAAGCAGTGCCATGACGAGGGCGTCGATGGGTATGAATTTCTCGGCGAGACGAGCGCGCAGAAGCGCGACTGGAACCCGCGCCACCATCAGAAAGTCTGGCTCTATCTCTATGACCGCTCGCTGGCGGCGCGCCTGCATCACGCCGGCAAGTTTTTGGTGAAGCAGCCGATCAAGCGGTGGTGGCTGTCATGACGGTGCTGCACGCGGAAGCGGACGTGATCACCCGCCTGGCGATTACCGCGCGCGAGGAGTCGATCGAAGCGTTTGACGCGCTCCAAAAGGAGTGGAACAAACTGCTGGAGCGCAGTCGCGCGCGCACGATCTTTCTGACCTGGGAGTGGCTGCACGCCTGGTGGCGCGAGTTCGGGGGGGACAACGTCCTCAAACTCATCACGGTCCGGGACCAGACGGGACGGCTGCTCGGCATCGGACCGTTCTGCATCGCCCGAAAAGGCGCCTGGCTGCCCCGACGCGTGCTGACCTTTTTGGGAACCACGCGCATCAGCTCAGAATACCTGGACATTGTGGCCGACCCCCGGTATGAAGCCGAAGTCGTCGCGGCGATTTTTGACCGGCTCTCGGCCGATTCGTCCTGGGATTCCGCCGAGCTGACCGATTTGCGCGAGACCGCGCTGGTGAAGACGGCCTTCACGTCGCTGGCGCGGACGCACGGATGGTTGGTGTCCTACATCGTATCGCAGATCTGCCCCTACCTGCCGCTGCCGTCGAGCCGGGAGGCGCTCTACGCCCTATTGAGCCAGAACATGCGGGAAACGCTCCGGCGACGCACACGAAAATTGCTGGCCCAAGGAGTGGCCCTGCGCGTGGTCGAAACGCCCGAAGAGCTCACGGCCGCGCTCCCGATGCTCTTTTCCCTGCATCAGCAGCGATGGAACCTCCTGGGCAGCACCGGCAATTTCGACGATGCGCCGATTCGCGAATTTCACCAGACCGTCGCCCGCCATTTTCTGGAGCTTGGGTGGTTGCGCCTCTATACGCTGGTGGGCGGAGGAGACCCCCTGGCGTGCCTCTACGCCTTCCAGTACGGACGCACGCTGT
>CAZJRH010000189.1:0-3872 GCA_964548215.1 uncultured Nitrospirota bacterium | reverse complement strand
CGGAGCCATCATTATGGGAAACCAACAGGTGTCAACTAGTGGGCTGACCACTGCGGCAGGCATATGGTTGACTGCGGCAATCGGCGTGGCCGCAGGAATCGGGCGGGAAGCGACAGCCGTTCTGGCTACTTTTATAGCCCTGTTAATCTTCATCGTAATTCCCTGGGCCTTAGGATTAATCGCTGGTGAGCGAGGGAGAAAGGTCTGATGAATAAACGTGTGCTGATCGCCCTCGCGGCGGCCTCGGTGCTGGTGCTCGTGCTCATCGTCTGGGCCGGATTTGCGGCCCTCGGCTATTTCTGGCAGCAGGCGCCCGCCTTGATCGAAGGCGGTTACGGACTGGTGACCGAGACCGTTCGCAGGGTGGACAAGATGCTTCCGGGGGTGAGGGAGAAGATCGAACAGGTGGCCCCGGCCTTAAACGAACGGGCCAGGCAGCTGTGGCCGGGCGAGGCGGCGCCCACGCAGGGCGTGGGCGGGGAGGACCTACCCGGCGTGCCCCGTTATGCCGGCATGATGCGGATTGCCTATGGGCTGGAGGAGGGCAAGCGGAGCGTGACCTATCGGGGCGATGCGGATTACGCCGCCGTGCTCGCGTATTACCGGCGGGAACTGGCCGCGCTCGGCTGCCGGGTCGAGCGCGTGGCGGGCCACGACACGGATCTCTTGGGTACGTTCACCCGCGACATCCCGCGCGCCGGCACCCAGACTGCTGCAGGGAGCTTCACTCCCACGCCATGATGAGTATCGGCACCCCGCTGATGTGGGCGCTGTTTGCGGCCTTCGTGCTCGTCGCGCTCCTGGTCGATTTCCTTGCCATGAACCGGCAGGGCGCCCACAAGGTGACGACGGGAGAAGCCGTGGTCTGGTCGGTGATCTGGGTCGCGGTGTCGTTCGTGTTTGTCGGCCTGTTGTGGTGGTACCTGGGCGGGATGAGCGGCCACGAGACGGACCGGGGCATGGCGAACGTCAAGGCGCTCGAGTTCATCACCGGCTATCTGGTCGAGAAGGCGCTGGCGGTGGACAACATCTTCGTCTTCCTGATGGTGTTCACGTATTTCGCGGTGCCGGCGGAATTCCAGAAACGCGTGTTGATGATCGGCATCCTCGGCGCCTTGGTGCTGCGCGCGGTGATGATCCTGGTCGGCGCCTGGCTGATCGTGCGCTTCCACTGGGTGCTGTACCTGTTCGGCGCCTTCCTGGTGTTCACCGGCGTCAAGATGTGGTGGGCCGCGGGACAGGAACCGGACCTGGAGTCGAACCCGGCGCTGAAATGGATCCGCCGGCACATGCGGATCGCGCCGGACTTCGACGGCGAGAAGTTCTTCACCGTCGTCAACGGCGCGAAGACGGCCACGCCGTTGTTCCTGGTGATCCTGCTGATCGGCATCGTCGACGTCGTGTTCGCCGTGGATTCCATCCCGGCCATTTTCGCGATCACGACCGATCCGTTCATCGTCCTGACGTCGAATGTTTTCGCGATTCTCGGCCTGCGCGCGATGTACTTCCTGCTCGCCGGCCTGCGCGAGCGGTTTCATCTGCTCACCTACGGTCTGGCGATCGTGCTGATCCTGATCGGCGGCAAGATGCTGCTGATCGACGTCTACAAGATCCCGGTGGTCTGGTCGCTGGCGGCCACCGTCTCCGTCCGCGCCGCGACCATGGTGCTGTCGCTGTACATCCCGGCCCAAGGATACACCGGAAGCGCCTACCCCTTCCGCGCCAAGCCCGGCAAAGGCACAAAGAAATAAATCTGTCCCATTTATTTTGCAATCGTCCGCGCCGGCGCATGGGGGCGAGCCCAGCCATTCCAAAGCCGGCCGTGTTTTGGTAGGATGCGGCCATTCTGGGCTGTGGAGCCACGCATTCAGTATGGTGTCACCGGAATTACGTTTTTCAAAGCCCGCCGCGTTTTGGTAGGATGCGGCCATTCCGAGCCGGGGAGGCACGAATTCAGTATGGTGTCACCGGAATTCTGATTTTGTGACTGGACATTGTATGTAAACCTGATCCGAGGTGCGGCATGAGACAGATCACGATACTGGCCATAGCATTTCTTGTTTTAGTATCTTGCACACCATCCCCCACAAAAGAAGTTTCGACAAAGTCAGAGGAAGAGATCAAGGTCTTGTTAAAGGAGTTGCAAAGGGCCAACCGTGGAAACACGGGAATTGGTGATTTAGAACAAGCACTCGCAGGTATAGATATAGAAAATGAGGATGCCCAAGCAGCCGCTTTCAATAAGTTCGAATACAGAGGTTTTAAGAAAACAAAGAGTTTTGGGGGTATAGATGTCAAGGTGAAAGGTGATGCTAAAAAAATCGGACTCAATCAGAACGAGTTACTTGAATATGTGATGCTTCGATTTAAGAACAACTTTTCGACAATTAAATATGAGCCTATTGATTTTTCTTTAGAAACTTTATCGGAAGAAACTTTATCTGAAGCTTGCAAGCGAGAACTAGCGGCGAAGGATGCCTTTTCCCAAAAAGTGAAGCGTAACGAAGCAACAAACGCTGACTGGATACGAGCGAGAACGCTAGAGTTGGACTGTGAAAATTCGTGGGCAGAAGTGGGTTGGCTTACTGTGACTGTTTGGGTTACTGGTGATGATTTCCCCGTTGCATATCATCTTACGGTTCAAGCTGGCCATCCAGGGAACACTGATTCTTGGGAAGATGCGGTTTTAGGTTATGGTTCAAAAGAAAATGTACCTGGACAGGTTAAAAAGAATGTGGATGAATTGATAGAGAAGCTGGCAATTGACTTCTATAAGGCAAGAGGCCAAATGTAGCTCGACTGAGTTAGGGTGCTTGGTTTATAGAGGGTAAAAGTTAATCAATTTTCTCGGAAGAGGCACGGCGATGAAACCTGTTGATCTGGCTCGATGGTATTTCCGTTTGAACGGGTTTTTCATGCTGCCAAATTTCATCTTGCATCCTGGGCGTCGAGGAAGTCAGGAAACAGATGTTGATATTCTTGGTGTGAGGTTTCCTTGTAGGGCTGAATTTGAGGGGGAGCCGAATTTTGATGATAAGGAATTCCGAGAGATTCGCAAGCCACATTTGATCTTAGCGGAAGTTACCAAAGGCCAGTGTAAACTGAATGAGTCCTGGCTTAATTCAGATCGGCAAACCATTGAAAAGATCCTCAAGGCAGCGGGGTTGTATCCAGTCAGCCAGGTGGTTGCTGTTGCTACAAAATTGCGACAATCCGGGATGCATGATGGGGATAATTACTACAGCAGTTTATTCTTAGTGGGAAATGTGAAATGTGATGATATTTATCGGCGATGTCCGGGGATTCCGCAGAAAATTTGGGTTGATGTGATTGGTTTCATCCAGGATCGACTTCGAAGATTCCACGACATAAAGAGGGATTTGGAGCAGTGGGATGAAGCAGGTAAAACTCTTTATGAGAAAGCGGTTGCGATTAAAGATCAGCGACGCTTTGAGGTTGAAGTTCGCAAAATATTCGACCTGCCTAACAACTAGCTAAAAATTCTAGCGGGGCTGGCCGGGATCAGGCGACCTTAAGACTGACCGGCCGGAGCGGGGGCGGTGGTCTGTTGCGCAGCCCGTTCTTTGAGAATCAGGTCAACCTCTTCCATCAACGTCTGCGTCAGCGTCTCCATCGGGACTTTGCGCACGACTTCACCGTGACGGAACAGCAGGCCGACGCCTTTGCCGCCACCCGCGATGCCGATGTCGGCTTCCTTGCCCTCGCCGATGCCGTTGACCACGCAGCCCAGGACCGAGATGGTGATCGGCTCGCGGACGTGGGCCAGTTTTTGTTCCAGCTCGTTGGCGATTTTAATGACGTCGAATTCGACGCGGCCGCAGGTGGGGCAGGCGATGACGTTGATGCCGCGG
>CAZJRH010000188.1:0-3502 GCA_964548215.1 uncultured Nitrospirota bacterium | reverse complement strand
GCGCAATCGCCAGCATCTGCGGCGTCATATCCACGCCGATCGCTTTGCCGGCTGGCCCGACTTTCTTCGCGGCAATGAAGACGTCAATCCCTGCGCCGCTGCCCAAATCGAGCGTCGTCTCACCAGGTCTGATCCCCGCATCGCCGACGGGTGAACCGCAGCCGTAGAAGCGCTCGATCACGGCCGTGGGAATGTGCGCCAGATCACCCGGATCGGGCTGCACGGGACAGCAGAGCGCTTCCGACGGCGTGTCGGCGGCGGCGCCGTAAAACTGGCGGACCACTTTCCTTGGAGCATCAAGATCAAAGGACAGGATGCATTCCGACCGGCTGGTCATCACCTCGCCGGGCGTCTCCTCGGTCGCGCAGGTGATGGCCAGTTCACCCATGCCGGTAAAGAGCACCGGCGCCGTGAAGCCGGACTTGCCGTCGGAGACCAGGGTTTTTCGTTCTTCAGTCAGTTCCTGGAAGGCATCCGCAAACATGGCCTTATGCAACTCGCAGTAGGGATCATGGGCTTGAATCGACCCGCCGTAAAAATAGGCATGTTCCACGTCGCCGCCGCCGCAGAGAAATTTCAGCGGGCAGTTCCGGCAGATGGCTTTCTCTTCCACCGTCGCCTGTTGAAACGAGCGGGCCACCGGGCTGCCGCCCCAGATCTCCTTGAGCGACTGTTCCAGAATGTTCCCACAGTACAGTTCCGGCACGTTGGCCAGGGCGGCCGAGGGATAGACGCTGCCGTCGGAATAAATGCAGAGGCTCGAGACCGCCGCGCTGGCCAGATCTCGTTTGGTGCCCGCCGGATACCGCAAACGAGCCTTGATCGCCTCATGGTTATCGATCATGACCCCGGCCGAGCGGCCGACCTCCCGCGCTCGACGGACGACATCGATCACCCGCTCGATTGACGGCGTGCGATCGACACCATGCTCGTCGGCCCGACCGCGTTTGTGGAGCCAAAGCAGATGGTGCATCGTCCCGCCCAACACCCCCACCAACCGCGTGACATTCGGGACGTCGCCAGCGTTCGTCTGGGTAATGACCGTGCTCACGGTGACGGAGAGGCCCGCGCCGATGGCCGATCTGATACCGTTGACGATCTTGTGGAAGCTGCCGACCCCGCGGATGGGATCGTTCATTTCAGGGGTTGAGCCATCGAGACTGATTTGGAGCCGAAGGCGCGTGGCATCCCGCTGCTTCAGCTCCGCCAATTTGTCATCGGTCAGCAGGATGCCGTTGGTCAGGATCGCCAGTTCGGCTTTCAGGTCGGACAAGATCGCATCAATGAGCGTGAAGATATCCTTGCGGAGGAAAGGTTCGCCGCCCGTAAAGAAAAATCGGCGGGTGCCAAGCGCCTTGGCCTCGGTGATCATCTTCAGGACCTGCTCAGTCGGCAAGCCTTTGTCCCCATCGGGTCCCGACGAGACCAGGCAATGGCTGCAGGCCAGGTTGCAGGAGTTGTTGGTGTGGAGCCAGAGCTCTGAGAGCGTGTGGCGGGTCAGGTACGCCGAGCGGCCTGGATAGGCCGTTCGGGTGATGGGCGAGGTGGACAGCAACTGCTGGCGAAGCGCATCCTGCGCGAGCGTCTCCACATGGTGCCAGGCCTTGGCCGGCTCATAGTCGGTCTCGGCGGCGTAGGCCCGGACCACTTCGCCGAATGTCCGTGTGCCATCGAAGAGCGCCAGAATTCCGCTCCCCGCCTTGCTGGTGCCAGCCCAATTGGGCCCAGCGGGATCGAGTAGGATGGTGACGCCATCGAGCTGCGTCGTTTCAACGGATGGCGCATGGAGGATCAGATTGTCGGTCAACACCATCGGCACACCCCTCCCCTGTTCAGCTTCCGCAGGATAACAGCGATTACTGTCCGCTCTTGAACACGATGTCACCATAGTAGGCAATAGCCGCCTCGCCGGTATTGTCCGTGTCCGTCATGATGGCCACGCCGTTCACCAGCGGCGGCTCTCTTCCAAAGGCTTTTTTGTAATCCTCATACACATTGCGTTCTTCTTCGATCCATTGACCGACATGGTCGCGGCCGCTCTCCACCACGATCATTTTTGACCGGTCGGTGTACGCGCTCTCCACGATCGTCCCTTCGGGGGTCATATTTTCCCAGATGTAATTGATCGCCGCAATGGGAAGATCGCCAAATAAGAGCCGCCCAATTTTGTACTTCATCTTCGTTGAAAAATCCACCTTCTCCGAATCGTATTCAAACGTGATGTAGATCCGCGCGGCATAATCGTCGCCCTGCTTGGTCCGGACATCGCCTTTTGTGATGACGTTCAAGACCTTCCATCGCCACTGAAGAATGGGGTATTCCCTGAGATCGATCGTCATCTCTCGGACAAGCCCGGAAGCCGCGGCCTCGCTGGTGGCCCGCACCACGGTGGTATCACCGTCTTTCACCAGCTCATACCGTGTGTGCCGAGGAATTTTGGGGAAGGTCAGGGGCCTCCACCCGATCGGGAGCGCTATCCCTTCAGAAGCTGAGGAAAATCTACCGATCTCAATGCCCGGCGCTGAACCAGCATGACCCGGCTGAGGCATCATCGCCAGCATGATCGTGATGGCGACAGACGAGAACATGCGTCGATCCTGCACGGTGCATTATTTCATCATTTCCTCGCCCTTGTCCATCATGGTGAAGGTGGCATGGCCGATCTCCACACTGAACTTCTTACACCAGATCACCACGCTGTTATAGTCCTGGGGATTGACATTGGCCGGGATCGGGTATTCAACCGTCCCTGAGAACTGCTTGAGCTTTCCGAGTTCGACGCCCTTCGTATAGTCGCCGTCCTTGGCCAGATAGACCCGCCCATCAGGCACTTTATCCACCTTGAAATCGGTCATAACCAGGCTGGAACTGCCCTTCATGCCTTCTTTGATCGCGACCGTTCCGGCGGCTTGATGACCTCCTGCGCCTTCCAGCATCGCCATCATCTTTCCTTCCATCATCCCCTTCTCTTTTTCCATCTCCCCGCTATAAGCCTGTGGCAATGCAAGGCCGAGACCCACGAACAGCACAGCAAAGCCGGTCTTCAGGATATTTCCCATCTTGGACCTCCTCATTTTGAATGCTGGTGAATCCTGATGAATGGATCTCGGGTCCGCCTCTCCACAGCGCTCTACCCGCCCATCTTGTTCAAAGCATAGTCTGCTCAGATCACATTGTCCTCACGAAATGATCACATTCGGGTCACGGAAACTTGCCTGATAAAACGACTCGTTCAATTGAGGCTCTATAGATGGGCAGGTGGCGACACGCCCGATTCAGTGGGATGGAATCGGTTCAGAATCGGGGATGAACTTCAGCGCAACGCCGTTGTTGCACCAGCGCTGGCCGGTGGGCGGGGGGCCGTCCTTGAAGAGATGTCCCTGATGGCCTCCGCAGCGTGCGCAGTGATATTCGGTTCGGGGCAACAGCAGCGTAAAGTCGAGTCGGGTCTCCAGCCGTTCCTCAATGGCGGTAAAAAAACTCGGCCAGCCGGTGCCGCTGT
>CAZJRH010000187.1:0-2589 GCA_964548215.1 uncultured Nitrospirota bacterium | reverse complement strand
CCTTGCGGGCCAGCGCTTCGTCGAGCTGCAGCAGGAAGAGCGCAAGAAATTGCAGTGCCTCGGGCGTGAAGCGGTCGCGATAATGCGGATACATCGGCGCCATGTTGGGATTCTTTTCGATCTCGTACCCCGGTACGATGAAGGCGGCCGGATTAATGATCGATTCGATCACATATTCCTGCGGTGTGGTGGCGTGCGCCAGTCCGGCCCTCACGCGCGCCTGATATTCTGGCGACGCCAGCCGAAGCGGCGCGGTGGTTCTCAGCATCAGCGGCGGGCCGACGACGCCCACGATTGCATCGGGGACGGCGGGGATTTTATGGCAGACGGCGCAGCCCATTTTTCGAATGATCATCTCGGGTGTGTCGGTCGGCAGCGCGGTTTGTGCCAGGTGAAATTTTTCGGCCGTCTCCTCCGGGGAGAGCGGCGCCGGGGGCGGTGCGGAGCGCGGTTGCGCCCAGAGAATCCACAGAACGACCGCGCTCAAAACCAGGAGAAAGATGCCCGCGGTCGCCGTTGAAGATTGATGCGATCGCCGGCCACGCCGGATGGCGATGAGGCCCGCAATGACAATGACCAACGCCGTGATAGTGCCGACCAACAGGAGTCCCATGAAGGCGGCCACCTTACCAGATTTTCCATGGAAAGCCAACGGAAAATAGGACAGATTTATTTTTTTACGTTTTAACGTTCGCTGGCGATAAAAATAAATCTGTCCTATTTTCTATTTTCCCGCTCGATAGATTTTTCAGATGGACGGCTGCTACTATGGGCTCGATATGGGCGCGCCATCGCAGAATAATATGGATAATTCCGAACTGGTTGGACGCATCAAGGAGTTGATCCGGGCCAAGGGGCGGATCACCTTCGCCCAATTCATGCAAATGGCGCTCTATGAGCCCGGCCTGGGCTATTACATGAGCGCAACGCCCCGCTCGGGTCGCGGCGGCGACTATTTCACCGCCCCCGAGCTGCATCCCCTCTTCGGCCGGTTGCTCGGCCGGCAATTGATCGAGATGGCGCTGCTGATCGCCCGGGAAACCGATCAGCCGGTCACCCTGGTCGAAATGGGGGCGGGGCGCGGCTTACTCGCGGAGGATGTGCTGACGCTCTTCCGGGAGCAGTGGCCAAGGTGGCCCGATGGCGTCCATTACAAGATCGTTGAGGTCAATTCGCGCGTTGTGGAGGAGCAACGGGCGCGGCTGGCGCCTCTGCTGAAGGCCGGCGCGTTGGTGGAGTGGCATCAGACGTGGCCGGACGGGGCCCGCGATCTGACCGGCATCGTCTTCTCCAATGAACTGGTCGATGCCTTTCCGGTCCACCGGGTCGTGATGCGCGGCGCTCGGCTGCAGGAACGCTACGTGACGCTGGAGGGGGAGGCGCTGACCGACTTGGTCGATCAGCCCTCCACGCCTGAGCTGGCCGACTATTTCACCCGTCTGGGCGTCACGCTGTCCGAGGGGTTTGAAACCGAGGTGAATCTGCGCGCGCTGGAGTGGATGGCGCAGGTGGGTGGGGCGCTGCGGACCGGTTTTGTGCTGACGATCGACTATGGCCATCCGGCCGAGGAGCGCTACGCGCCGGCGCGGCGCGGCGGGACGCTGGCTGGTTTTTCCGGTCACAAGCGGGTGAGCAGCCCGTATGAGCGGGTCGGTGGCCAGGATCTGACGGCCCACGTCGATTTCAGCGCCCTGGTGCGGGCCGGTCGCTTGGCCGGCCTGGAACTGACCGGCTTCACGGATCAGGCCGCGTTCCTCCTGGGATTGGGCGGGGCCGAACTGATGGAAGAGCGGCTGGCCGGCCTGGAAGGCGTTCAACGCGAGGCGGAGCTGGCGGCCATGAAACTCCTGCTGGCGCCGGACGGGATGGGCCGCGTATTTAAAGTGCTCATCCAGCATGCCGGGCTGGCGGCGCCCCGGTTGCGGGGCCTGACCTTCCGCCCGTTTTTGGCCCTTCCGTCCTTCGAACCCTGAGCCGATTCCCGACGCTGACCGGCCTGCGTTTGTCTTGACATTCAATGGGAAGATCAATAAGATATGTGTCCTTCGCCGACCGCAATCGGCGCTGATTTACTGGGGTTTTTGATCACGTCAGCCGGGGGGAGATGACGATGCCAGGGACATTCGTGCCGAGCCAGTATTGGCCGATCGTGTTGTTCATCATGATCGGCGTCGGCTTCGTGACGGTCACCCTGCTGCTCGGTTACGTGCTGCGGCCCGACCGGCCCTATCGTGAAAAGCTGATGGCGTATGAAAGCGGGAACGATCCATTCGGCGACGCCCGGCTGCCCTTTCCCGTCCGGTATTACGTCATCTGCATGCTCTTTGTGCTGTTCGACATCGAGGCGGTCTTTCTTTTTCCCTGGGCTGTGGCGTTCAAGGATCTCGGGTTGATCGGTTTGGTGGAGATGGTCGTCTTCATTCTGATTTTATCCGTCGGGTACGTCTATGCCTGGAAAAAGGGGGCGCTGGAATGGGATTGATTGACGGCCAGCTCGACGCGAACGTGATCACCGTCCGGTTGGATCAGGCCATCAACTGGGCGCGCAAGTCGTCGCTGTGGCCGATGTCGTTCGGCCTGGCCTGCTGC
>CAZJRH010000186.1:0-1743 GCA_964548215.1 uncultured Nitrospirota bacterium | reverse complement strand
CTGCACCTGCTGCATCAAAATGCAGAACTGGCTAAGCGGCTGATCGCCGACGTTGTTCCGAAAATTCCCACGGTCCGCCGGTGCCCGTGCCGGTTGTCGCTGCGCGACGCGATCGTCACCGCGCCGAAGGCGCAGACGGCCGGGGCGCGGCGCCTCCTGGCGTTGCTGCAGCGGTAGCCCTTCATGACGGTATGCCGGGGACGTGGATGGATGGTGGTGGTCGGTCTGACGGTTCTGGTGGCGGACCTGGCCGGCTGCGCGACGGTCATTCCCCCGGAAGTGAGTCTGGAGCACCGGGTGCGTTTCGTGGTACCGACCTTCATGCGGGAGCTCGTGCCGGCCGGCGGCGTGGCGGTGCTGCCCTTTGTGGGCGGGGTGGGGCCGGAGGGTATTCGCAATGACGCCGCCTTTGAGCTGGCCCAGGCCTACCGCCGGGCTTTTCCCAAAGCCACGGTGCTGACGAAGGATGAGTTGTTGAGCCGCTTGCGGCAGCAGGGCGGCCTCGATAAGGCAGCCGTGCAGCTCATTAAAAATTACGAAGAGACGCAAAAACTGGATCCGTCGCTGCTGATCCGGCTGGAGCGGGCCGTGCCGGTGCGCTATCTGGCCTACGGCCGATTGGATCGATTTTCGGAGCGGGATGTTGCCGGGAAACGGCGCAAGGAAGTGGAATTTTACAGCGAGATATGGGATCTGCCGTGCAAAACGGTGGTCTGGTCGGGGAGCGCCAGCCATCGCGTGAGTGATTCGCTGCAACAGGAGGCGACTCCCATGGGGGATTTATTCGTAGGCGCCGCGACGGAAACGGTGGCCGCCATCGGTCCGACCACCGGCAAGAAGGTGACCGGGCCGATTATCTGCGAGTAGAATGGATGAGGGCCGGATGGGATTGCTGATCGTCGGGTCGGTGGCGTTTGATTCGGTCAAAACCCCCTTCGGCGAGGTGGAAGAGGTGCTGGGCGGGTCGGCGACCTATGGAGCGCTGGCGGCCAGTTATTTCACCGACGTCAGCCTCGTCGCCGTGGTGGGGGAGGATTTCCCCGAGGTGCATCGGGAATTCCTGCGTAAACGGCGGATCAACCTGGACGGCCTGGTCACCAAGCCGGGGCGGACCTTTCGCTGGAAGGGCGAGTACGGTTTTCAACTCAATGAGGCCAAAACGCTTCGGACGGAACTGAACGTCCTGGAAGCTTTTGCGCCCACGCTGCCGCCCGACTACCGGCAGGCGGAACTGGTGTTCCTGGGCAACATCGATCCGGAGCTGCAGCTGCGGGTGCTCAACCAGATAGCGCGGCCCCGGCTGGTCGCGGCCGACACCATGAATTTCTGGATCGGGGGCAAGCGCGAGGCATTGCTGCGCGTGCTGAAAGAGGTCGACGTGCTGCTGATCAACGACGGGGAGGCCCGGGAACTGGCCCGCGAGGTGAACCTCGTGAAGGCCGCCCGGTGGATTCTGAGCAGCGGCCCCAAGGGGCTCGTCATCAAGCGGGGCGAGTATGGGGCGATGCTGTTCAATCAGCACCGCGTCTTCATCGCCCCCGCGTTCCCGCTGGAAAAGGTCTTCGATCCGACGGGCGCGGGCGACAGTTTTGCCGGCGGTTTTCTCGGCTATCTGGCCCAGAGCGACGACCTGTCCGACGCCAACCTGCGCCGGGCCGTGATCTACGGCAGCGCCATGGCTTCGTTTGCGGTCGAAGCCTTCAGCGTTGAACGGCTCAAGACGGTGACGGAAGAGGACGTGCA
>CAZJRH010000185.1:0-5468 GCA_964548215.1 uncultured Nitrospirota bacterium | reverse complement strand
TGCAGCCCCATGTGGGCGTCGCCCATTTCGCCTTCCAGCTCGGCCCGCGGCACCAGCGCCGCCACCGAATCGACCACGATCAGATCGACCGCGCCGCTGCGCACCAGTGTTTCGGCGATTTCCAGCGCCTGCTCGCCCGTATCGGGCTGGGAGACCAGCAGGTCGTCCGTGTTCACGCCGAGCTTCTTCGCGTAATTGAGATCGAGCGCGTGCTCCGCATCGATGAAGGCGGCGATCCCGCCGTCTTGCTGCGCTTCAGCGGTCGCCTGCAGGGTGAGCGTCGTTTTTCCGGAGGATTCGGGCCCGAAGATCTCGATGATCCGTCCGCGGGGCAGTCCGCCGATCCCCAACGCCATGTCGAGACCCAATGATCCGCTCGAAAAGGTCGAAATGTCGGCCGGCACGCCGTTGCTGCCCAGCCGCATGATGGTGCCCTTGCCGAATTGCTTTTCAATTTGTGTGAGCGCCAGCTCCAGCGCCTTGGCCCGTTGGCTTTCCCGTTGTTGTTCGACCATGACAATGCTCCTGAGGTGAGATAGTTACCCGGTATTATATGCTCTTTATTTTGCACTGGCAATGGTCTTGAACAGGGGGACATTACGCCCGTAATCGTAGGGGCGGGTTTCAAACCCGCCCCTACAATGGAACGGTCTCGATGGCCGTATACACCGACCCGCCCCGGTTCGGCTCGCTTTTCATCAGCGCCACCTGTCCGACCTCGACGGTGGCCAGCCGTTCGCCCCCGCCCCGCTCCAGGAATTCGGCCAGCCGTGGCAGGGCGCGGGGCTGATCGACCCTGGCCAGCGTCAGATGCGGATGAAACGGCCGCTCCCCCGGCTGATAGCCGAGCGGCGCAACCGCCGCTTCGATCTGCCCGGCCAGCGCGACGAGCGCGGCCCGGCCCTGATCCTCCGCCACGCCGATCCAGAGGACTCGCGGACGCCGGGGCGAGGGGAAAACACCAAAACCATCCAATTGAATAGTGAATGGCCGATGACGACCGGCCACCCCGGCCAGCTTCTCCATCATGGGGGCGATTTGATCGGCGGCCACCGGCCCAAGAAATTTCAGCGTCAGATGCCAGCCGTCGGGGTCGCTCCACCGGGCAGACAAGCCCGCCGCCTCGCAGCCGACTCGCCATTTCCGCACTGGCTCGGCCAGCTCAGCCTGCACGGCCGGGGGCAGTGGGACGGCGATAAAGGCGCGGAGCGTGGCCGGGGAGGCCGGCGCGCTCATCAGGTCGATTTTAAAAGATGGCGGCGCAAGAGATCGAGCGCCGCCTGGGCGAACAACCGCTTCAGGGCGGCCCGATCGCCGTGAAAATGGTAAAACCGGGCGGTCGCCGTGGTTTGATCAGCCACCGCCACGTGGACCAGGCCGACCGGCTTCTCGGGCGTGCCCCCGGCCGGCCCGGCGATGCCGGTCACTCCGATGCCCAGCGACGTGCCGGCCGAGCGCCGCGCGCCGTCAGCCATCGCCCAGGCCACTTGCGCGCTGACCGCGCCATACTCCGCGATCATCTTCGGTTCCACCCCCAGCAGCGCCGACTTGGACTCATTGCTGTAGGTAACGGCGCCACGCTCGAAATAGGCCGAACTGCCCCGCACATTGGTCAGCAGATGGGAGACCAGCCCGCCGGTGCAGGATTCGGCAACCGCCAGCGTCAGATTCCGTTCCCGCAACAACTGGCCGACGACACCTTCCAGCGTTTCTTCATCCGCCCCGAAGACGGCATCGCCCAGCCGCGTGCGCGCCTCCTGCTCCAGCGCGGTCAGCTCCTCGAATTGAGCCGTTCGCACACCCTCCAGCGTGCGAGCGGCGGTCGCGGCCCGACCGCCAGGCTCCGGGCCCGCCAGCAGCCAGACGTCCACGCCCGACGGCTTCGCGATGAGGCCGATCCGTCCGGTCTTCCCCGCAAACAGCAGCCGCAGCCGTTCGTTGACCAGCGCCTCGCTGATGCCGCTGCAATGCAGCACGCGCAGGCGCGACAGCGGGCGCAGACCGAAGCGCGCCTGTAAAAGGCCGCTGACCACCTCGTCGAACATCGCTTCCATTTCATGCGGCACGCCGGGCAGCGCCGCCAGCCAGTAGGACTGGCCCGTCACCTGGATGCCCGGCGCCGTGCCCAAGCGGTTTTCGATCAATTGCGCCCGCGACAGGATCAGCGCCTGCCGGTCCACGGTCGGCGGCATCGGCTGATCCTTCCGCCGGTAGCGCGCCCGGATGCGGACGCGCAGCTCCTCATGCAACACCAGCCGGCGGCGGGTCACCTTCGCCAGGACTTTTTTGGTCAGGTCGTCCTCGGTCGCGCCCAGCCCGCCGGTCGTGATCACGATCTCCGACCGGGCCAAGGCCCGCTCCAGCGTCTCGGTCAGGGCGGCTTCATCATCGGCCACGGCGGTCATAAAGCGCACCGGCGCGCCTAAACGGATCAGTTTGCGCGCCAACGTTGCCATGTTCCGCTCCGCCACGTGGCCCAGCACCAGTTCCGTCCCGATGGCGATCAGCTCTGCCGTGACCAGGGGCCGCTTCACGAACCGCCTCCCAACCATCCGGAAGCCGCACGCAGGCAGAGATTGGCCGCCAAACCGGCCGCCAGATCGTCGCCCATCACGCCCCAACCGCCAGGCAGCCGGCGCTCAATCCATGAAATGGGAAAGGGTTTCGCGATATCGAACAAACGGAAGAGCAGAAAAGCGCCCAGCGCGGTCAGACCGGTCAGCGAGAGACCCGCCACCGCCACCAGCATGCCGCAGACCTCATCAATGACAATGACGGACGGATCGCGCTGCGAGAGGTTGGCTGCAAGCGTTGAAGAAGCCGCAATACCCAGCGCGGCCAGCGGCACGATCGCCGCAGCGACAGCCACCGGACCCCAGAGACTATAAAGGAACCACGCCAGCACCAGCCCAGCCGCGCTGCCGGCCGTGCCCGGGATATAGGGAAGCCGACCAATGCCGCCTACGGTGGCCACCCACCAGGCCCATCCGCGCCCAGGACTTGGGACAGATTTCAAATCTGTCCCCAGTCGGTTTGCGCGCGCACGTTCTGGCTTGTTTTGATCATTAATACCTCCGGGCAAAGAGGATTTTGCTGTAACCGAAGCGATTCACCGGCCACAGCCCGCACATCCGAATATCCAACCAGCCCAACCGCATGGCCGACTCGCGCCGCCAGCCCGGAGCCATTTCAAAATGATACCGTTCCGGGACAATATACGTGAAAAAGTCGAAACCATAGGTGCGCAGCAGACGAAACCGGTGTTTCTCCAGCAACTGCGTCAGTTCCCGATGTGTAAAGGTGTTGAACTCGAGCTGCTGCCCGTCGATATGCCAGGTGCGGGCATGGCCTTCCCGCACATTCTCGAGCGCCGTCTTCAGCTCCGATGGGTCCCGGAGCAGGCCCGGATACCATTTATTATCGCATTCAAACGAAAAAAGCCCGCCGGGCCGGCAGGCGCGCGAGACGGCTTCGATCGTCCGCTCGTACCAGGGGATATGGCTCAAAACGTCGCCGTAGGAGAGGACACAATTGACCGAGCCCGCCTGGATCTGAGCCTCTGACAGGTCGGCGCAATAGAACTCAATGTTCCTGAGCCCCTGAGCGTCGGCCTTCTTCTGGGCTTCGGCAATCGACTCCTTGGAGGGATCGACGCCGATCACCCGGCGGCAATGGCCGGCGGCGTAGATGCCCTGCGCGCCGGTACCGCAGCCAACGTCCAGCGCCGTGTCGAACGGCCCGCCGAAGCGGCGCTGGACGAAGATTTCGTCCAGGCACTGCTGATACAGCCGGCGGGCGTTGAGGAAGTAGGGCTCGGTCAGACCGTCATACTTGGCGGAGACTTCCGCATAGAACCGGACGACCTTGGCAAAATGCGCCGGGTCACGCAGTTTGATATTGCCGAGCATCCGCGTCTCCTTTACACCGAACGAAGTGAGGCGTTATGTACGATGTTCAGTACCAATTACGCCGAACGCTTCGCGTGAGGCGCTATATACGATTTCAGTGCCACTATTTACCGCCCGGCCATCCTCGATGACGGGCAACGGTGGCCCATTATATCGAATTTGCGCCGCTTGGCAAGCGCTATCCGACCGCCGAAACACCGCCGGGGACAGATTTGAAATCTGTCCCCGGACGCGATGCGCGCGGGCTCATCGTCGATGGCGCCATCGCGAGCGGCGCGAGCGCGGTCGGAGGCTGTGGAAAACAGATTTTTTTCTTGACATTCACAGCAATTGCGATATATTAACTTTCAATTGGGTTGATGAAGAACATTGAACAAAAAAATTCTTCGGCGGCACGACAGACACACACTCATACAGGGCCTGATCTGAACGCGGGCAGGGAGGCAACTCCGTCAACACACTCACAAGAGGATCTTCGGATCCGTCATAGCAAAGGGGGCACATAGAGTGCATGCGTTAGGTACGCATCTGCTCGTGGAATTGCGAAACTGTAATTCCAAGTTACTGAACGACCTGAAGAAGGTCGAAGATATTCTCGTCGCGGCGGCAAAGGAAGCCCATGCCACCGTCATTGAATCCAAGTTCCACAAATTCAGCCCGTTTGGGATCAGTGGTGTCGTGGTGATCGCCGAGTCCCACCTGACGATTCACACCTGGCCCGAATACGGCTACGCTGCGGTGGACGTCTTCACCTGCGGCGACGTGCTCAAACCCGAAGTGGCCGCCAACTTCCTGATCGACAAGTTCCAGTCCAAAAGCCCGTCGATCGTGGAGGTCAAGCGGGGCCTGTTGTCCCGCGATGGCCGGTTGCCCCATAAACCCTTGAAGAACGCCACGCCGGAAGATGATCGAAGCGAAGAGCTACAAATGGTTTCTTGATTTCCTGAGCCCTGATGAAGGGCACATGCATGGGATTGAGACGATTCTGTTCTCCAAGCAGACTCAATTCCAGCGGATGGAGATCATTGAGACCAAGAGCTACGGCCGCTGCCTGATCCTCGATGGCAAGATGCAGTCCAGCCAGGCTGACGAGTTCATCTACCATGAAGCCCTCGTCCACCCGGCCCTGCTGAGCCATCCGGAGCCCAAGCGCGTCTTTGTCGTGGGCGGCGGCGAGGGCGCCACGCTGCGCGAAATCCTCCGGCACAAGAGCGTCGAACACGTCCTGATGGTGGACATCGACAAGGAGGTCATCGAGCAGTCGAAGCGTTACCTGCCCGAATGGGGCCAGGGGGCGTTCGAGGACCCGCGGGTGGAGCTGAAGTTCATGGACGCCAGAAAATATCTGGAAGATACGAAGGCCACCTGGGATGCGATCATCATCGACATCTCGGAGCCGGTGGAAGAAGGCCCCGCCTATCTGCTCTACACCAAGGAATTCTACAAACTGGTGATGAAACGGCTGGGCAAGGAGGGGATGATCACGCTGCAGGCGGGCTGCGCGGCGCACACGTCGCTCACCTGTTTTGCCGCCGTCTACCAGACGCTCAAGTCCGTCTT
>CAZJRH010000184.1:0-5863 GCA_964548215.1 uncultured Nitrospirota bacterium | reverse complement strand
CGGGCCAGATTCTCTGGAACGGCAACGGCGTGCCGGTGGTCAATGCGCTTGGTCATCAGCGCTTCAGCTCGAAGCATCTGCTTAAAACCGACGCCGTGATCAGCGACGGTCAGGGCGGCGTGATTGTGGCCTGGGAGGATGCGCGGACGGGGCTGGGCCAGGAAGATATCTATGCACAACGGGTCGGCCCGAATGGACAATCGCTTTGGGCGAGCCAGGGGGTTCCGGCCAGTCAGGCCGTCGGCGGGCAGTGGTCGCCGCAATTGACGACGGACGGCGCCGGCGGGGCCATCATTACCTGGGATGATCGTCGCAAAGGTGGAAACTTGTATTACGGGGAGAACGCGCCCGATATCTATGCACAACGCCTCCACGCGATGGGACAACCGCTCTGGGCTCAGGATGGCCTGGCCATTACACTGCAAACCGATGGACAGTTCTACCCGGCCGTTGCCAGCGATGGCCATGGCGGCGCCATCATCGCCTGGCAAACATATACCGCATCATCGCGCTACAGCATCGATGCACAACGACTGAATGGGGAGGGGCAATTTTTGTGGCCGATCGACGGGCTGCCGGTCAGTCACGCCATCGATGACCAGGATTCTCCGGTGCTGCTGGGTGACGGCGACGGCGGCGCGATTGTCGCGTGGTGGGATCATCGATCAGGGTGGGGGCCTGGCGGCTCGTTTGATATTTACGCCCAGCGGATCAGTGATGCCATGCCAGTCAACCGTCCGCCGGCATTTGATCCGGTGGCTCCGATCTCAATGGATGAGGGCGGCCGGCGGGAGCTCATCGTGACCGCCCACGATCCCGATGAGGACGCACTCCTTCTGTCAGCCGCCAATCTGCCCGTCTTTGTGAGCTTTACCGACCTGGGCAATGGTCAGGGGCGGCTTTCCCTGGAGCCGGGCTATGAGCACGCCGGCCTCTACACCATCGACTTCACGGCGGATGACGGCCACGAGGGCACGGCACACCTTGCGGTCGAAATCACGGTGCTCAACGTCAATCGCCCGCCGAGCTTTGTCGGTTTGACCGCCCAGCAGATTGCTGAATGCGCCACACTGACGCTGCTCGTGACGGCCATGGATCCTGACGGCGATCCGATCACCGCCATCAGCGCCAGTCAATTACCGGCCGGCGCAACCTTCGTCAATCACACACTGCACTGGATACCGACGGCACACCAGGCAGGCGGCTATACGATCCTGCTCACGGCCAGCGATGGACAACTAACGACCGAGTCCCCGCTCCTGATCACCGTGGCGCAAACCCCATACGGCTTCAGCGGCTTCCTCCCGCCGCTCAGCGCAACGTCGCCCAATACTGCCAGGTTGGGCAGCACGGTGCCGATCAAGTTCCGGATCAGCGTCTGCGGTCCTGACACCACCGCACACGCGACGGTCTGGGTGCAGCCGTTTGTTAACGGTCAGCCGGCGGGACTCCGGCAACCGGCCCGCTCCACGGACAAAGCCACCGTCGGCAATGCCATCACCAACACCGACGGCACAAAACTTTTCCATTACAATTTGAAAACACTCGGACTGACCAAGGGCGTTTGGCAGATTCAGGTCGACCTGGATGACAGCACCACCCACACTGTCATGCTGACGCTGAGGTAGTCGATCAGCATCACACGCGCTTCGCCACGCCGGCTTTCAGGCAATCCGGTTCAATCGAGCAGGCGCTGCACAGCGGCGACGGCGCCTTGCAGACGGCCCGGCCGTGAGCCTTCAATAACCACGTCACCCGGGCCCATTCCTCCCGTGGAATGATCATCATTAAATCTTGTTCGATCTTTTCCGGATCCTTACTTTTCGTCCAACCCAATCGGGAGGCGACCCGAATGACATGCGTGTCGACCGCGATGCCGTTCACTATTCCGAAGGCGTTGATCAGAATCGTGATGGCGGTTTTGCGGCCGATGCCCGGCAGTTCGACCAACTGCTCTATCGTGTCGGGCACGCGGCCCTGGTATTTTTCGACCAGGATGGCGCAGGCCTGCTGAATGTGCTTCGCTTTGTTGCCGGGGAAGGAAACCGGACTGATCTCCTTGATCAACGTCTCAAGATCGGCCTGAGCATAGGCTGTCGCGGTCGGATATTTTCGAAACAGCGCGGGCGTGGTGGCGTTGACGACGGTGTCCCGCACCTGGGCCGACAGAATGGCGGCCACCAGCAGCTCCAGCGGGCTGGAGAAATTCAAATAGTAGCGGGCGTCCGGATAGAGTGCCTTAAGCTTGGCCAGCGTCCGCGCAGCCTGCGTCGAGTCATCGAAACCGAACGCTTCCTGCCTGGCCATGCGAGCCCCACCCGTGGAGCAGGGTTATTTCGGCCGGATCGCAATCCCGTGCGGATCGCCGTCCAGCGGAATGTGCTGCGCGCGCTTGCGCTCCTTCACGTTGAACACCGCCAAGCCCGGCTCCTTGCCCGTCACGTCATGGATCGTCTTGGTGACCGCCTGCCCACGCAGTGTCGCAAAGGCCAGCGAGCCGTCCGGCGAAAATTCCAGCAGATCTGGCCGGTCGCCGGCATTGTCGATCTTGGCGATGATGGCATCGGTCGCCGTGTCTAAAATTACGATGTTATTACTCTGCCGGTTGGCCAGCCAGAGCTCTTTCCCGTCCGGCGTGATCCGGGTCCCATGGGAATCGAAGCCGGCGGTATTACCCTGCGTGAGCACGGCGTCGGTCTTGGTATTGATCACATAGTAGGTGTTCACATAGCCGCCGATATTGATGTAGATCTTGCCGCCATCCTTGGAGAGCGCCAGGCCGCAAGCCTCCTGCCCGACGTTGTTGATCTGCTTGGTCTGCTTGCCGCTGGCGACGTCGATCATCGAGATCGAGCCGGTCGAGAGCGGATTGAGCGCGGCCGGATCGCCGCCGTTGGTGACGTAGACTTTTTTCGAATCGGCCGTAAAGAAGGCGCAGATGGGGCGATCCTTCACGCCGCCGGGGCCGTCGCCAACCGGGATCTCGCGTCCGAGTTTGAATTCCCCCTTGGCCGGATCGGCCAGCACCTCGATGATGGTGTCGCTGCCGACGCTGGTCGCCCAGGCGCGCGCGCCGTCGTGGCTGGGCGTGACGGCGTGCGTGGAGGGGCCGGAGGGCAGCGTGGCGACGATTTTCCGGTCGGCCGTGCTGATGACGAGAATATTGTTGGTCTTGGGAGCCGAGCCGACGTTGGCCACATAAGCATACTTGAAATCTGGGCTGAAGAGCACCATGTGCGGCTTGGAGGTCGCCGGCTTCCCATCGGTATCGGCGTCGATCTCCGCCGTCACCTTCAGTGATTCGCCGTCGATAATCTGGATCTTGTCCAGTCCCTGATTGGCGACCCAGATCTCATAGCCCACGCCCCACGCGGCTGAAGACATCCCTACCAGTAACAACACCCCC
The DNA here is from genome assembly GCA_964548215.1 of uncultured Nitrospirota bacterium. Lineage (GTDB taxonomy): Bacteria > Nitrospirota > Nitrospiria > JACQCE01 > JACQCE01 > JBFMAJ01. The sequence goes on along the minus strand of CAZJRH010000184.1, from coordinate 2,457 downwards.
ACACCAACCCAACCGACCACGCGCTTCATCCATTGCTCCTTTCAGGCCATCTCGATCACGGTTTTGACGAGCTTCTCGATGCCGGTCGCCGCTTCGGAAATTCGCTGCGCCAGCATGTAGGCGGGGGTGGACACGATCTTGTGTTGCCGGTCCACCACGATCTCCGTCACCGGCTTCTCCACATGCGTGACGCCCATCTTTTTCAATGCCGCCGCCGTGCCCGGATCGTTGCCGATCGTCAGCGTGATCGCCTTGCCCGCCTCCTGCGCCACTTTGCCCATGAGGGCGGGCGCGATGCAGACCACACCAATGGGTTTTTTCGCTTTGAGCATGTCGCGCAACAGGCGGGCCACCTCCGGCTGCACGTGGCAATTCTCCCCCTTCACGGCGAAATCACAAAGATTTTTTGCCGCCCCGTAGCCGCCGGGCAGAATGACCGCGTCAAGATCAGCCGCGCGCACATCCTTGATGTCCTGAATCTTGCCCCTAGCGATTCGGGCCGATTCGACCAACACATTCCGCCGCTCCCGTGCCTCCTCTTTGCCGGTCAGGTGGTTGATCACACCTGCCTGATCGATGTTCGGCGCCATGCAGACGGCCCGCGCCCCGGCCCGGTCGATCGCCAACAGCGCGATCACCGATTCATGAATCTCCGCCCCATCCATCACCCCGCAGCCTGACAGGACGACGCCGATTTTCTTTGGGCTTGCCATGTCATCTTTCCTTTCGTCACACCAAGTGGGTTTTCGACAGGTGAGGCCATCCTAAAGCAAGCCGGAGAGAGAGGTCAAGCGGCGCGTTAGTTTGATGAGATAAGAACGACGATGAACGAAGCAAGCGCCGCCATGGGCAGGGTGATGATCCAGGCGACGATGATCGTGCCGATCATCCTCCAGCGGGCCTGACCGCTCACCGCCCCGATCCCGAACAGCGACCCACAGGAGACATGCGTGGTTGAGACCGGCACGCCGAGTTTCGAGGCGCCAATCACCAGGACCGCGGTGACCAGATTGGCCGTCAACCCCTGGCCGTGGTTCATCTCGGTGATCCGATGGCTCATCGTCTCGGCGACGCGGCGCGCGCCGATCAACCCGCCCAGCGCGATCGCGATCCCGACCAGCCCCATGCCAAGCGGCAGATGAAACGCCTGAGCGGTGATCAACAGCGCGACGATTTTCGGCGTATCGTTCAGTCCGCGCGCAAAGCTGACCGCGCCGGCGCTCAAATAGTGGAGTTTGTCCAACGCCGTGTGCACGTTGACGCCCGCCAGTGAGCCGGCATACCGCTGAAAGCACTCCTGATCGGTCCCCACGATCATGGAGGGGAACTGTTCCGCCACCGCGACGGCCGCCCGGCCGCGTTGCGGCTCGATCGCGATCACCCGGACCTCTTCGCCGATGCAAAGGCACGTCTCCTGTGTGATCCCCAGCGTGAGACGGAGACGGTGCAAAAGCGGATAGAGAAACCCGGCCAGTCCGAGCGCCAGCAGCGGGCTGAGCAGCAGCGGGAGGAGGTAGAGCGAGCCCAGGCCATGGAGATTGATTCCGGCGAAACCGTGGGTGGCGAGACCGGCGCCGATCAGGGCACCCACCAATGCATGCGTGGTGGAAATCGGGAAGCTAAGGCGGGTCGCCAGCAGGACGGCGCCCGCAGCGCCGAGGCCGACAGCCGTCAGGAACGAGGGATCGGCCACTGCCGTATCAGGCACCAGCCCTTTGCCGCTGAAGGTTTTTATCAGCTCTGCGCTGAGGGCGATGGCCGCCAGCGAGCCCAGAAAGGTCGTCCCGGTCGCCCACCACAGCGCGCGCCGGTAATCCGTCGTTCCTGAGCCGAAGAGCGTGGCCACGCCTTTGAAATTATCATTGGCGCCGTTGGCATAGGCGAGCCAGAACGTCGCCAGAAGAATAAAAAGCAGCGCCGCGCTCATCAGCAGCACCCTGACGCCGGATCGCACCCGTTGTTCAAGACTTTCCCTGTCGCATCGGTGATGACAAAGGAGGCGGTGTAAGGTGGATTGGACAGCTTGGCCGCCGTGTCGGTGCAGACCTCAACCGGCCTGTTACGGGGAAACCAGTGGCCTTCCTCGTCGCTGACACCTGTAAATGGTCCCTGGTAGATTGCGGTTTGGCCGACGTAGACACAGCCCGCCTTCTTCTCATACTTGTAGCCCCGCACCGTGACGGAGTAAAACCGGTAGCCTTCCACCTCTTTCCAGAATGATTTCTTCAACACCTGGAGGCCGTAAAAGCCGGCGCGCTCCAGATAGGCCAGAAATTCCTCTTCGGTGAGCGCGCCGCTGATGCATTCCCCCCAGAGCCGTGGGTCTTTGCGCTGGTGTGGCGGCACTTGCTGATCGGCCACGATGTCGGCCACGACGATCCGTCCGTGATCGTTGAGCACGCGCCACATCTCGGCGAAGACGCGCTTTTTGTCCGGCGAGAGGTTGATCACGCAGTT
>CAZJRH010000183.1:0-1531 GCA_964548215.1 uncultured Nitrospirota bacterium | reverse complement strand
ACCTCCAATGCTACGGATAAAATAAATCGTGTTGCAAAGATTCAGATATTCCACAATGTCAATTCCACTGGCTTTACGTTACTCAAGGAATGCGTAGCTTCTCCTCCTTCGGGAAGTTTTGAGTGCTCTGCTACCCAAGGCTATTCTGCCAAAAACGTAGTGCAATATAAAGCGAAAGCTACTGATGATAAAGGCAATTTTAGGGAAACGCCAATTCTTGTCTTCAAGGTTACCGATGGTCCAATCCCAACCCTACCTCCCGGTGGTACTCCCACCCCAACCATAGTTGCTCCTCTACCTCCTTGCGCGGAATGGGGAGGATGGAATGGAACAGAGTATGTGAGCATTGACATAAGTAACGGTTATGACGCTAACAAAGACGGCGTATTAAGCGCAGATGAAATAACTAAAAGTCATCTAAGCTGTATTAAGTTTCAAACAGGAATTGGGGAAATAAATCCAAACCCAAAAACGTTTGTAGCAAGAATCTTTGGTCTTGTCTTGGGGCTTTCAGGAGGAATTGCTTTGATTTTAATTATGGGTTCCGGCTATAAATTTATGACTTCCGGCGGAAATCCGGAGTCATTTCAAGCGGCAAAAGACATGTTTGTATCTGCAGTAGTCGGACTTTTATTTATTATATTCGCTTTTGTAATTCTTCAGATAATAGGAGTTGATATTTTACACATACCCGGATTTGGATAACAAACGATGAATCATGAATTAGGAATCAAGAATCAGGGAAAAGATTATGAGCAATATTAAATCTTTTACAGACTTAGATGCATGGAGAGAGGGACATAAGTTAGTTTTAATCATATACGAAATAACAAAATCATTTCCCAAAGAGGAAATGTTTGGATTAGTAAGCCAGATGAGAAGATGTGCTGTGTCAATTACATCAAATGTTGCGGAGGGTTTTAGCAGACAATCATATAGAGAAAAAGTTCAGTTTTACTCTATATCCCAAGGGTCAGTAACAGAATTACAGAACCAACTTCTTGTTGCCAAAGATGTGGGCTTTATTGAAAAAGAAAAGTTCAGGGAGATTGCCTTACAGTCAATTAAAACACATAAAATAATAAATGGTCTTATTAAAAGTTCTAAAAACCATGATTCGCAATTCATGATTCCTGATTCATCATTATGAAACTTGCTCTCAGAATTCCCGGGTTTGGAGATATAGACTCAACAATCTTACCATCAGGCGTGCCTGTAGGAGGCCTTGACAAGGGAAATAAGATTATAGGTACTTTGATTGAATTTGCTTTAATTGTCGCGCTTCTTTTTGCTTTGTATAAGATAGCTCACGCGGCCTACAACATGATAACATCATACGGAGATAAGGAGAAATTCGCTCAAGGACGAAATACATTAAGTTTTGCGATTGTTGGCTTACTTGTTATAATCTTCTCCTTCTTTATTATAAGTATTTTAGGAAGGTTTTTTGGAGTAAATCTCCTGGGACCAAATTGAAATCCCACTGATTTCACTTCGTTCACTTCGTTCACTTGACATATCCTATAATAAT
>CAZJRH010000182.1:0-2307 GCA_964548215.1 uncultured Nitrospirota bacterium | reverse complement strand
GCATCGATGCGCGTCGCCGAGGCGCTGGAGGGCCTGGAGTTGCTGATCTGCCAGGACGTCTTCATGACCGAGACGGCCCGGCGCTCGGACATCGTGCTGCCGGCCTGCACCGCGGCGGAGAAGAGCGGCACCTTCACCAATCATGAGGGCGAATATCGCCCGGTCGTGCGCGCGCTCGAACCGAAAGGCGAGAGCCGGCCCGATTGGGAGATTTTCGAAGAGCTCGCCAGCAAAATGAACCCGGACATTTTTTACGGCAGCGTCGAAGAGCTGCAGCAGGAGATCGGCCGGATCGTCAAGGGCTTCCCCGGCGCGGCGCTGCCGCGGCGTCTGGAAGGCCCGCCGACGTTCGCCGCCGCGCACGTGCAGGGCGTGCCGCAACGCTATGCGCCCTGCCTGCCGGCAGGCACGGCGCCCGCGCCGCCATCGTCGCCGCCGGATGCGCTGACGCTGCAATTGATTCCCATCCTCTATCATTCCGGCAAACTCTCGCTGCAGGCCGAGGGGCTTGTGACCATTTACCCCAAGGGACGGCTGGCGATCAGTCCGCAGGATGGCGAGCGAATCGGCGCGGCGACCGGCGCAGTGGTCCGGCTCTCCGCAACCGATGCCGTGCCTGCCGGCAGGCAGGGCGCGCACGCTCCGGTCGAGGTGGAGGTGGAAGTGCAAACCGCCCTGCCGGCCGGTCTGTGCCTCTTCCCGGAACATTTCAACGCGCCGCCGGTGAGAGAGCTGGTCTCCGTGTCGATCGATAAGACGACCGGCGTGCCCTATTTCAAACGAGGCGCGGTCACCATGCAACTGGTGACGCCCGCGCCCCTCGGCGTGAACCCTCGGGGTGAACCAGAGCCGCCGGTCTCAACCAACGGCGATGGCCAGGCGGCCACAAGCGGCGCCGTGGCCGCCACCACAGCCGCAACGTCGGGAGAGCCCGCATGAACCAGATCAAAGCGTGGGCCAAGTCGTTCACTTTTTTTGAAATTCTCCCGGCGATGATGATCACGCTGAAGCATATGTTCGTCCGGCCGGTCACCTTCCAGTATCCCCGGGAAAAACGGCTCCTGCCGGACGCCCACCGGGGCGCGCTCTCGCTGCTGCGCTACAAGGACGGCGTGGAGCGGTGCGTCGGCTGCGACTTGTGCGAGGCGGCCTGCCCGTCGCACTGCATCAAGGTGGTCAGCGCCGAGGTGCCCGGCAAGCCGCTGGAGCGCTACGCGTCGGAATTTTACATCGACATGACCAAGTGCGTTTTTTGCGGCTTCTGCGTCGAGGCCTGCCCGGTCAACGCGCTGGCGATGACCAAGCTCTACGCCTACGCGACGGAGAACAAGCGCGACCTGATCTTCGACAAGGCCAAGCTCTACCAGATCGGCGAGGAGCATTACGAGGACGCCAAGGCCTACCTGGTCGCACATAATCAGGAGCGCGCGGGCGAGGACGCCGAGCTGTATCGCTACAAGTTCCCCACCGCCCCCCGCCCGGCTATCGCACCGACCACCGACCCGACACCGGCCGGCCGGACCGGCAGCACCACCTGATGATCGCCGATCTCTTTTTCTATTACTTCGCGGCGGCGACGATCGTCTCCGCCCTGCTGACCGTGGCGCTGAGGAACCCCGTGCAGTGCGGCCTGGCGCTGCTCTCTGTCCTGGCCCACATGGCCGGTTTCTTTGTCCTGCTCAACGCCGAGTTCATCGCGGCGATCCAGATCATCGTCTACGCCGGCGCCATCCTGATCCTCTATCTGTTCGTCATCATGCTGCTCAACCTCAAAACCGAGGAGCACATCCTGCACCCCCGCTGGCCCCTGATGTTCGGCTTCATCGTGATCGCCGCCGGGGAATTGCTGATCCTGCTGCTGGCCTCCCCGTTGGCCGGCACCATGGGCGTCACCCCGCCGGACGCGGTGGCGGACATCGGCCACAGCGAGGCGATCGGCCTGAAACTCTTCAGCACCTATTTGCTCCAGTTTGAAATCATCGGCGTCTTCCTGCTCGGGGCCGTGATCGGCGCCATCGTCCTGGCCAAAAGCGCCCAAAGCGCGCCGCAAAAATGATCGCGCCATTCCCTCCCGGACCATCCCGATGTCCCTGACCGGCTACGTCGTCGTCAGCCTGCTCCTCTTCATGATCGGCCTGGCCGGCGTGCTGGTCCGGCGCAACTTCATCATCATCCTCATGTCGGTCGAACTGATGCTCAACGCGGCCAACCTGAACCTGGTGGCCTTTTCCTACTACCTGCACGACATGGCGGGGCAGATGGCCGCGCTCTTCATCATTGCGATCGCCGCGGGCGAGGCCGCCGTCG
>CAZJRH010000181.1:0-7922 GCA_964548215.1 uncultured Nitrospirota bacterium | reverse complement strand
CGTCGATTTGCCGGCGCCGTTGGGGCCGACCAGCGCCACCCGGTCGCCGCGTTGCAGGCTGACCGAGAGATCTTGGTAGACGACCGTCGGGCCGTAGGCTTTGCCGACGTGCTCCAGCCGGATCACTTCCTTGCCGCTGCGCGGCGGCGGCGGAAAGCTGAAGCGCACGCGCTTGGCCTCCTGCGCTACTTCGATCCGGTCGATCTTCTCCAATTGCTTGACCCGGCTCTGCACCTGCCGGGACTTGGTCGCCTTGTAGCGGAATCGCTCGATGAAGGCCTCGGTCGCCTCGATCTGCTTTTGCTGGTTCTTCGCCGTCGCTTCCAGAATGGTCTGTTGCTGCGCCTTGGCCGTCACGTAGGCGTCGTAGTTGCCGGTGTAGGCGATCAATTGCCGGCGGTCGATCTCGACCACGCGGGTCACCAGACCGTTCATGAACTGCCGGTCGTGCGAGATGAGCAGAATGGCGCCGTCGTATTGCGTGAGAAATTCCTCCAGCCAGACGACCGACGCCAGATCGAGGTGATTGGTCGGCTCGTCGAGCAGCAACAGGTCGGGCCCCTGCAGCAGCAACTGGGCCAGCGCCACGCGCATCCGCCAGCCGCCGGAGAGCTGGGTGGTCGTGCGGTCCAGGTCGCGCGTGGAAAAGCCGAGACCGAAGAGAATCTCCTTGGCCTTCGCTTCGCGGGAATAGCCGCCGAGCTGCTCGAAGCGGTGCTGCAGCTCGCCGTACTCCTCAAGCAATTTTGTGGTTTCATCTTCCGGGCTCGTTGAGATTTCATCGTGAATGAGCTGGAGCTTGTGCTCGAGCGAGGCCAAGTCGGCCTGTCCGGCCATGACCGAGGCCAGGACGGTCTCGGCCGTTTCGGCCGGCAATTCCTGCGCCAGGTAGCCGATCACCGCGTTCTTGTTCCGGCTGATGACGCCGTCGTCCGGCGACAGATTGCCGGCGATGATTTCGAAGAGCGTCGTCTTGCCGGCGCCGTTGGGGCCGACCAGCGCCACCCGGTCGTGCAGGCCGATCCGCAGCGAGGCGCCGTCCAGCAGCGTGCGGCCGCCGAATGATTTCGAGATGTTTTGGATGGAGAGCATGATGATTTATAGACAATCGGCCCTTCACAGCGAAGGGCCGACGCCGTTGCTGATCATCGTAGCAGACGATCTGCAACATCGTCAACAAAATGGGGACAGATTTATTTTTCCAGGAAGTCCATTCCTGGACACCAGCCAAAAATAAATCTGTCCCCATTTTGTTCATTGGCTTCACTTGCGGTAGTGGGTCAGTTTCAAGGTTTCAGCGGTGCAAAAATGGGGACACGTCCCAATTATCGTTCTTAACGCGCAGAAACGAGGATAATTGGGACGTGTCCCTATTTTTGAAACCTGCCCATGTGAAACTGACCCACTACCTCACTTGCGACGAGGATGTGATCGTGCTAGAACAACCGTATGATGAAGCGGCTGCGGGCCATGGCGCGGGAAGCGAAGCGCGAATTGAAGGTCTATCAACTCGTCCTGACGCACCGCCGCACGCCCAGGGTGGCAAAATTTTTCCTCGGCCTGGCCGTGGCCTATCTGCTCTCACCCGTGGATCTCATCCCCGATGTTATCCCCGTGCTGGGCCAATTGGATGACCTCCTCATCGTGCCGTTGCTGGTCATGATGGCGTTGAGATGGATTCCCAAGGATGTTATCGCGGAGTGCCGGGCGAAGGCTGCGCCGCCATAACGAGACGGGGAGGGTGGCTTATCGGACTCGGCATCGCGTCGCGACGAGCCGGATCTGGCCGGCGGATGGTTTCGGCGAATCATGGCGGAGCGCGTGTAACCGCATCGTCAAGGGCGGATATTCCGTATTTCAGCAATGCGGATTGACAAAATGGCTGATCTGCGGTATTCTTCTGCTCATGAAAGGGGGGCATCGATGAGGCCCAAGCAGGTGCTGCTCGGCAAGCGGAATCAGGTGACGTTGCCAAGGGAGTTCGTCGCTGAAAATATCACGATGTATGAGTGTGAACAGCGGGATGACGGGGCGATCGTGCTGACACCCCAGATCAGCGTGCCGGCCAGTCAGGCCTATTTTTGGACCCCTCAATGGCAGAGGGGTGAGAAGGAAGCCTCCGATGACATCGCCAAGGGCCGCCTTTCGCGCTTTGCCGGTTCCCAGGAGCTCTTTAAAAAGCTGTCCAATCGACGAAAACGCAAATAGCGCATGCCGTTTGCGCTCGTCGCCACGGCCCGATTCCTATCCCAGGCGGAACGACTGCCGCAGGACGTTCTCGCCCAACTCCAAAAACAAGTTCGTTTCCTTGAGCAGAACCCGCGCCATCCTTCACTTCACACGCACGTGGTCAAGAATGCCGTTGGCAGTTACGGCGGCAAAGTGTTTGAGGCGTATGTGAGCACGCAATATCGCCTGACTTGGGAGTATGGGTCGAACCAGTCCGAGATCATCCTCCGCAATGTCGATAATCATGACGATTGCTTGAAGCAACCATGACGTGTCCGGCCGACCCGGCGGATGGTTTTGGCGGATTGTGGTGGAACGGGCTCAGCGCTGCGCGGCGGCTTTTTCGTAAATCGGCAGGACCGTCGGCAGCAAGGCTTGAATCTGCTCGATGCGGGTCTGATCGCTGGGGTGGGTGGAAAGAAATTCCGGCGGTTTTTTGCCCTTGCTTGCCTGATCCATGCGCTGCCAGAAGGGGATCGCTTCCCGGGGATCGTAGCCGGCTTTCGCCATCAGGTGCAGGCCGATATGGTCCGCCTCCGATTCGTGTGACCGGCTGAACGGCAGCATGACGCCGATGCCGAAGGCCGACTGGATCGCCTTGGCCGTTTGCGGATCGCCGCCCAGCACGGCGGCCACGCCCACGGCGCCGATCTGCGTGATCAGGCCGGTGGACATCCGTTCGGCCCCGTGATGCGCCAGGGCGTGGGCGACCTCGTGGCCCATGACGACGGCCAGCCCCGTCTCATCCTTCGTGATCGGCAGAATGCCGGTGTGGACGGCCACCTTGCCGCCGGGCAGCGCGAAGGCATTGGGCGTTTTGTCTTCGATGAGATTGAACTCCCATCGATAATCCGTCCGTCCGGAAACGGCCGCAATCCGCTGGCCGACCCGTTTGACCAGCGCGGCCTGCTCCTGATCCTGGCTGATGGTCGCCTTCTTCAGGATGTCCTTGTACGCTTGCTCACCCAGCGCGAGCTCTTCCTTTTCCGACAGCAAGAGCAGTTGGGAGCGCCCCGTAATGGGGACGCTCTGGCAGGCGACGAGCAACGCGGCGCCCAGCAGCACGGCGGTTGGCAAAGTCTTCATCATGCGCCCCATTATGTCACACTCCGTCGATTCCGCTCAATCCGTCATTGAGGATCAGATCGGATTCATGATAGAACCCTGCCGTGACGACCACCGGCCTGATCGCTCACCCCGATTATCTGAAGCACAACGTCGGCCGCGGCCATCCCGAATCGCCGGAGCGGCTCAAGGCGATCGACGCGCATCTGCACAAGAGCGGCCTGATGGATCAATTGACGGCCGTGCCCATCACCCATCGGCTCGCGACCGACCTGGAGCCCTGGATCGATGCCGTCCATGCGCCGGGCTACAGAAAACTTTTGCAGCAGGCCGTGCCCTCCGAGGGGCTGCGATATCTGGACGCCGACACGGGTCTGTCGCCCGGTTCGTGGCCGGCGGCCATGATGGCGATCGGCGGCACGCTGAGCGCCGTCGATGCGGTGATGGCGGGCCGGGTGAACAACGCTTTCTGTGCCGTCCGGCCGCCGGGCCACCATGCCGAGTCGCGCCGGGGGATGGGTTTTTGTCTCTTTAATAATGTGGCGATCGCGGCGCGCTATCTGCAGCGCCATCACAAAATCGGCAAGGTGGCGATCATGGACTGGGACGTGCACCACGGCAACGGGACGCAGGAAATTTTTTATGCCGATCCAACCGTGCTCTACATCAGCACGCACCAGTCGCCGCTCTATCCGGGCACCGGCAGCGAGGCGGAGATCGGCGAGGGGGCGGGGGAGGGATATACCTTGAATTTCCCAATGGAGGCGGGGCGGGATAATGACGATTATGCGGGCGTGTTTGTGAAACAGATCGTGCCCGCGCTGCAAACATTCGGACCGGAGTTCATCCTGATCTCGGCCGGTTTCGATGCCCATCGCGACGATCCGCTGGCCGGCATGAGCGTGACCGAAGCGGGCTTCGGCGAAATGACCCGGTTGATGCGCCAAGTGGCGGACCAATCCTGCCACGGGCGCATCGTCTCCTGCTTGGAGGGCGGCTATAATCTGCCCGCCCTGGCGCGGTCGGTTGAAGCCCATCTTATCGCGCTGCTCGCTTGAGCGCCCCGTCGATTATTCAGCAAATGAGAGAATCGAATGGCGGTCTATCGCCGAGAGCATTAGCAGGACAAAGAGCAGGCTGAGGAATACAATGGCCGCTGTTGCGACGGTTGAGGGGCGGGACGGTGGCTCTGTCGGTGATGAATCTCCCGGCCAGATGCTCGCGCCCCACGGCCGGCAGAGGAATTGATAGAGCACAAACGCCTCCAGCGTGAAGGGCGGAAAACCGAGAAAGCCCATGATCGGCATCTCAAAGAGTTTCAACTCTCCCACGAACGGCACCGTGTAGCTCCAGCGCGCAGCCGCCCAGAAATTCCACAGCTCCCATAAGAATCCCGCCAGCAGTCCGGCCAGCAGCAGCCGGTAGATCAATGCCGGCCGACCCTGCTCCAGCTCGCGCAATAATGACGGCGCGCCGGCCCGATAATTGAATGGGTCGATCAGCAGCACAAAACCGCCCCAAACGAGCGGAAAGGCATAACGGGGAGCGAGCAGCGTCAACGCGAGCATTGTAATGCCCACAACGCGACTGATCCAGAGCAGGCGGAGCGTGACTGCCAGGGGCGTGCTCTGTGCCCGTTCGAACCAACCGAACGATGCGATGAGTCGCTCGGTGACGGCGAGCAGCGGCACGACCGTCGCAAACGCGATGACTGTCCCCGGCCAGCGCAGCCAGCGTTGTGCCGGCACGTCATGATACCACCAGTTTTCGAGTCGTAGATTAAAGGCTTCGAAGATGAGCCAGATTACGACCGACCAGGCCGCCATGAGCCAGAAGCGGCGGCCGCCGTCCCAGATCAACGATCGGCCGGTTCGATAATAGACGAGACCGTCCACCATGAAGATATACGACCACCAAACGATCGGGTAAAACCAGGTGAGCAGCGGTCCGACGCGCCAGAAGAGCGCGGCGTGGGCCAGGAGGAAGGTCGCGAGGGCGATCAGGCCGGAAATGGCCGGGGCCGGGCGGATCATATGGCGGGCAGCTTAGCAAAGCCGGTTTTGCGTTGGCAATGAGGCCGGCCCTCCGGACTGCCAATCTCCTCGACGATAAATCCCCCCTATTGAATTGGCCCGGGGTCGGACCAAGATAACGTTTTGAAAAATTGATGAAATCGGTAAAAATCAATGGGGAAATTGGCTTTAAACAGACTGCTTGACAGTCATTCTTGAGTCATCAGGATCTTCTCCAACGAGGAGGGTCTTGCAATCACACCGCTGATCGGCTCGATTCTAGCGAGGTTCTCGGGTCGGATAGGCGGGAAGCAGGAAGAACCCTTCGTCGTCGGCGCCCGGCACCGCTGACGTGACGGCCGGCTCCCAAAGATCGGCGGATTTTTTGTGAATGTCAGGCGGTGGGCCGCTTGCGGAAGGCGTCCCATTTCCGCAGCAGGTTATGACGGCGAAGCAAACTTGTTAAAGACCGTTTGTTAACCGGCGCTTGATCCAGAAACCGCTCAAGTCTGGCCAAATCTGTCCGGCGTCCCGTCTGCAGCATGATTGCGGCCAGATACTCCGCGCGAAACACCCAGGTCGTTGCTTTGCCGACGCTCTTTTCCACTGCACGCTCGATCGCTTCGGCGACCAAAGGTGTGGCTGGCGGGATAAACTCCGCACGGATACCTTCAATCATCAGAAATTGTCCTTCAGGTTGGTAGCCGAGGGACTGAAAGTGGTCGTAAATGGCGGAGAGAGAGACCCTTCCGGTTTCCGTGATGGGGAGCGCGGTGAAGATGTCGAGATCTTTCGTGGCAAACGGCTCCATGTAAAACATCGCCCCGATCGCGCCGCCAATGGCGTATGGACCGATGATCCCCCGCTGGTGTGCGTCGTGAATGCGGCGAAGCGCCGCTTCAATCATGGTCGGCGCCCCACGGCCGGGGACGTTCCTGGTCCTGCGCGAGCCCGATCTCGTAATTCAGCGTTTGCAGTTCCACGACAATGGCGATCTTCTGCTCTATGGGCAGTTTGGCCTGTTGCCGCCGCCAGGCTCGGTCTGATCGTTGCGCTCGGTCGATATGACGGCGGTAAGCGGTGTAGGAAATGGCGATTGATTTCTTGTTAGCCATACGTGATTATTGTGCCATACGGCGGGCCACCATGCAAACGGATAATGGAGTTTCTGCCGCGCGAGCGGGGTAGACGGGGAGCAGGAAGAGCCCTCGTCGTGAAGCCTAATTGACACCCCCTCCGCGCTTCGATATCATGAGGGCGTGAACGTCGTCGATAATTCGCCCCGTTTCGACCGCCATCTCTTCGTCTGCACCAATCAGCGCGACCCCGCCGATCCACGCGGCTGCTGCGGGGCCAAAGGCTCCGAGGCGCTGCGGCTGCTCTTCAAGGAAGAGATCAAAAAAGCCGGACTGAAGGGCAAGGTCCGGGCCAACTCAGCGGGCTGTCTCGACTATTGCGCGATGGGGCCGACGGTGGTGGTCTACCCGGAAGGCACCTGGTATTTTATCGACACGCCGGACGATGTGAAGGAAATTGTCCGGCGGCACATTCTCAAGGGTGAGATTGTCGATCGGCTCCGCATGCCCCGGCGATCGGCGCGCCCGGCATCGGTCTCTCCCGCGTGAAACCACCTCTGATCGTCTGGCTCTTCCTGGTCATGACCGGATTGCTGTCCGTTCCATCGATGCCGGCTGCGGCCCAAGCGAATAAATTATGGAGCCACTGGCAGCTCTACACCGTCGTGCGATCATTGGATACGGACAAGGATTCGATCTGGGTCGGCACCGATCACGGCCTGCTGCGCTTCCATCCGAAGAGCGAGGAGAAAACCGTTTACGGCACCGGCGAGGGGTTGCTGAGTACGGTGGTGCTCTTTGTGAAAATCGATCCGGCCGGTCAAGCCTGGGTCGGCACGGCCGGCGGCGGGTTGTCTCGGTTGGAAGGAAATCGTTGGATCAGTTACACGCCCTACGGTTACGGCTCGTCGCTGACCTATGGCGCCGCATGGACCGGTTGGCCGAAGGGGCAGGGCATCGGCGATCTCTGGGTGTATAATGTGTCGTTCGATCGCGACGGGACGATGTGGGCGGCGACCTGGAAGGGCTTGAGCCGGTTCAACGGCCGGGCGTTCGAAACCTTTACCGTGGATGACGGGTTGATCGATCAATGGATTTATACATTGGCCGTCGATGAGAAGGGACGGATCTGGGCCGGCACCGAGGGCGGCATCACCCGTTACGATCCACGGCCCGGCTCGGCCCGCGCGGCGCAATGGAAGAGTTGGACCAATGCCGACGGCGTCGGGGCGCCGATTGAAACGGTGATGGCAGAGGTAGGGGCGGGTTTGAAACCCGCCCCTACGGAATATTCCGGCAGCCAGCATCATGCGGCCGGCGGCCCCAAGGATATTACCCGTCCGGTCAATCCGAATTACGTGTCGTCATCTCTATTCGATCACGCCGGCCGCTTGTGGGTCGGCACGCTGGGTGGCGGTCTTTCCCGCTACGATGGCCGCACCTGGACCAGCTATACTATGAAGGACGGCTTGAGCGGGAACGTCGTCTACGCGCTGGCACTTGACCGGCAGGGGCGGCTGTGGATCGGCACCGACGGCGG
>CAZJRH010000180.1:0-3859 GCA_964548215.1 uncultured Nitrospirota bacterium | reverse complement strand
CCACCGTCCGGGTGGTGACGTCGGCCTGGTAACCCCAGACCCGGTCGAGCAACACCTGGCGCGTCAGCACCCGGCCTAAATGTTCGAGCAATTGCTGAAGCAGGGCGAACTCCTTGGCCGTGAGCTGGATCTCCTTGCCCTTCAACGTCACCTCGTGCCGTTCCTTGTCGAGCCGAAGCTCCTTGTAGGTGTGAACGGGCGGGGCGCCCTCCTGGCGCGTCCGCCGGCGCAGGAGTGATTTGACCCGGGCCACCAACTCCTTGGGGCTGAAGGGCTTGGTCAGGTAATCATCGGCGCCCAGCTCCAGACCGATTACCTTGTCCGATTCCTCGCCCTTGGCGGTCAGCATGAGAATCGGCAGGGCCGCTGTCGCCGGCGCCGCCCGAAGGGCCTTGCAGATGTCCAACCCGTCCAGGCCCGGCAACATCAGGTCCAGAACCAACAGATCGGGCGGCGAGGCTTTCACCTGCTTGAGCCCCTCCGCGCCGTTGGCCGCGATATGCACCCGGAAACCGTCGGCGGACAGGTAATGTTCGACCAGCCCGGCGATATCCGGGTCATCTTCGATGATGATGACTTTTGGCATATCCGATAATCGCATCATGTAAACGGAATGGTCATGGCCGCATGCCCCCGGCGTCTCCGGGCGGCCCATTATACCGCAGCCGCGCCGGGTGAATCACACCGGGCCGGCCTCACGCCCATTTCCCGGATTGTTTCAGCCGCCGGAACTTCTTTATAATACTCTTCTCATGCAGCCGGGCCAAGCAGGCGGATTAATGGTGAGTGTCGCGATCGGCGGCTGGCTGCTGGCCGTGCCTCCGGTCATGAGCGCGCCGGCGCCCTGCCAGGCCGGCGGCTCTCCCTCGTTTCCCCCCATTCAATTAACGCTGCTGGCCGGCGGGCTGACCCAGCCGGTGGGGCTGACCCATGCCGGAGACGGCAGCGGCCGCCTCTTTATCATTGAACAGCCGGGCCGCATCCGGATCGTGAAAAATAGCCGTGTGCAACCGACCGCGTTTCTGGATTTGAGCCGCGCGGTGACGGCTGGCGGTGAACGGGGGTTGCTCGGCCTGGCGTTCCATCCGAAATTTTCGACCAACGGCCGATTCTTCGTCAATTACACCAGGAGAACCGACGGCAACCTGCAGACGTTTATTTCAGAATTCCACACCGACCCAACATCCGATCGGGCGGCTTGGGCCGGAGAACGGGTGGTAATGACCGTGGCCCAACCCTACGACAATCACAACGGCGGTCACCTGGCCTTCGGTCCCGACGGCTATCTCTACATCGGTCTGGGCGACGGCGGATCGGCCAACGACCCGCACAACAACGGCCAGACGCTGTCCACGTTACTGGGCAAGATGTTGCGGATCGACGTCGATCGGCGCACCGGCGGCAACGCGTACGCCATCCCGCCGGATAATCCCTTCATCGGGAACAAAGACGCCGCGCCGGAAATCTGGGCCTACGGCTTCAGAAACCCCTGGCGCTACGCCTTCGATCCGGCGACCGGCCGGCTCTATGCCGGCGACGTCGGCCAAAAAGCCCGGGAGGAAATCAACCTGATTGAGAAGGGCCGCAACTACGGCTGGCGGATCATGGAGGGCGCCATCTGTACGCCCGGCGTCAATCCCGCATGCGACACAACAGGATTGACCCTGCCGATCCTCGATTATCCCCGCACGGACGGCACCGTTGTCGTCGGCGGCGCGGTCTATCGCGGCCGCGCGATTCCGGCGCTCTGCGGCGTCTATCTCTACGGCGACTTCGGCACGGGGCGCCTGTGGGGATTGCGCGACGACGGCGCGAAGATCACCGCGCAGGCCCTGCTGCTGGATACCGGCCGGCCGATCAGCGCCTTTGGCGAGGATGAGCAACGCGAACTGTACGTGGTGGACTACAGCGGAAAAATCCTGAAGATCACGCCGGCCAACTCTTCACCCTAGCTCGAGAATACCCCGCTTCCCACGCTCAGCCGTCCCATTCGGGCAGCGCCATGATCGCGCGCCACTGCTCGGCGCTCACCGGTTGCACGGACAGGCGCATGCCCCGCTTGAGCACCAGCATCGATGTGAGCCCGGAAACTTTTCGTAAACGTGACAGAGGAATCAGCGATCGGCACGCTCTGACATATTTCACATCCACCACGTACCAGGTCGGCCGCGCCCGATCGCTTTTTGGATCATGGTGAGGGTCCTTCGGATCGAACGCCGTCGGATCGGGATAGCCGGCCCGCACCACGACCGCCTCGCCGGCGATGCCCGGCGGTTCGGCGCTGCTGTGATAGAAGAGCACGCCGTCACCGACCGCGATCTCGTCGCGCAGAAAATTCCTGGCCTGGTAGTTCCGCACGCCGTCCCAATAGCTGACCTGCCCCTTCGATCGACGCAAATCGTCGATCGAAAAAACGTCCGGCTCCGATTTCATCAGCCAGTAGCGGCGCGCCGCCATGGTTACGCCTCGAGATAGTCCAGGATGGACGTCTTGGAAAATCGGTAGCCGAGCCCGGCTTTGACCTTCTCGTTCGGAATCCGCCGATCGATGCGCGGCGGCACAGGGCCGTCCTGCACGATCGGAATGTTGGCCCGCGCCGCGATGGCGCCAAATAATTCTTTCCGGCTGAGCGTCGAATCATCCCGCACGTTAAACACCTCGTTCGTCGCGCCGAGCCGGATCGCCCGGTCGATGACGTCGCAGACGTCGTCCTGATGGACCAGCGCCAGCGGCTCGTCGGTCAGTTCAGAGGCCGGCAGGGAGGATTTGCGCCGCACCCAGCCGAAATTTTCCCGCCCCTCGCCGTACAGCCCGCCGCACCGGAGAATCACATACGGCACGCCGCTCCCCGCCAGCGTCTGCTCGGTGCGCCAGAGCACTTCCTGGCGGTCGCTCTCCAGGGGAATGGATTGCTCCTCGCTCCAGACGCCGTCCCGCCCCCGCGGATAGACGCCCGTCGACCCCACCAGAATCATGCGGGACGCCGTTCGCTCCCGTTCCAGCAGCGTGACGACGAACTGCATGTTGCCCAGATACGTCTCCCGATAACGCGACAGATCGTCTTCGCCGCCCCGACCGCTCTTGCCCTGCCCTCTCGCACCGTCGCCCCCACCGCCCGAGGAAGGGCAGAAGAGCACGACGTCGGCCCATGCCAGATGCGGCCGCAGCGTATCGCTCTGAATGGGCATGAGCGCCAGCTCACAGGAGTCGCCAGGGATGGGTGTGCGCTTGACCCCGCGCACCTGATAGGCGGCGTGATGGCGTCGAGCAAAGACCTGTCCCAACCGTCCATAGCCCAGGATCAGTAGGCGGGGCGACGTCATGCGGGACGGGCCGGTTCCGGTGGCCGGAACCATTCATCCAATGCGACGCCGAACGGCGCCGCATAGTGTTTATAATCGGCGGCCACGGTCGCCAGATGCATCAGCGTGCGCTCGGCACTCTCACGATACGCGGCCCGCCCCGTCAGCCCGGCGAGCCGCAGCAGCGCGATGGCGGCCACCGCATTGTCCGTGAAGGGCTTCAGCCGGATGCGCAAGAGACCGGTCGATTCCTGATCCGCCGGCAGATCCCAATAGCCGCCCGCCACCGGGTCCCAGAGGAGCGCCTGCATCGACGCCGCCAGCGCCTCCGCCCGTTCCACGGCGTCGCGGTCACCGGTTTCCGCATGGAGATCCAGCAAGGCCGCGATCATCCAGGCCTGATCGGAGAGCAACCCATAACCGGACAGCGCGCCGTCATGATAGTGAAACATCGCGCCGCCGGCTTTCCGGCCATGCGTCCAGAGATACTCGATCAGCTCGACGGCCTTCGTGCGGTACTCGGGACGCTCCAGCAGGCGGGCGGCCAGCAACAGCGC
>CAZJRH010000179.1:0-3708 GCA_964548215.1 uncultured Nitrospirota bacterium | reverse complement strand
GGATGACCGGATGATGGCCAAGGAGGCGATGGAGGAAGTCCGGCTAGACAATCCCCTGCGGTTTGTGGAGGATGGGGAGGAGCTGGTCGACTACCTCTATCAACGCGGCAAGTATACGGCGCAGAACGCCCCGCGTCCCGGGTTGATCCTCCTGGATTTGAACATGCCCAAAAAGGACGGCCGCGAGGCGCTGAAGGAAATCAAAGCGGACGCCGATCTTCGGCAGATCCAGATCGTGGTGCTGACGACCTCCAAGGCGGAGGAGGACATCTGCCGCACCTACGACCTGGGCGTCAATTCGTTTATCACGAAACCGGTGACGTTCGCAGGTTTGGTCGAAGTGATGCGGACCTTGAAGCACTACTGGTTCAGCATCGTGGAATTGCCCAGGGACAAGCCGTAATTCCGAGCATGGACGACACCCGCATCAAGCTCCTCCTCGTCGAGGACGACGAGGAGGACTATATCATCGCCCGCGATCTGATCTCCGAGATCGAGGGGCCGAAATATGAGCTGCAATGGGCGGAGAGCTATGAAAAAGGGCTGGAGGCGATCAGCCGGCTCGAGCACGACGTCTATCTGTTCGACTATCGGTTGGGCGCGCATACCGGGCTGGACCTGTTGCAGGAGGCCGTAAAACGGGGGTGCAAGGCGCCCATGATTCTCTTCACCGGCCAGGGGGGCAAGGAGATCGACCTTGGTGCGATGAAGGCGGGCGCCTCGGATTATCTGGTCAAAGGCAAGATCGACGCCGCCGTGCTGGAACGGACCATCCGGTATGCCATCGAACGGAAACGAACGGAAGAGCGGATCCGTCATCTGGCCTACTATGATCAATTGACCGACCTGCCCAACCGCGCCTTCTTTCAGGAGCTGTTGACCCGGGCCATCAAGCGGCAACCGCCGCGGTTGGCGGCGGTCATGTTCCTGGACCTGGACAACTTCAAGCGGATCAACGACACGCTCGGCCACAATGTGGGTGATGAATTGCTCAAGGGGGTCGCCGCCCGGCTCAACGCCTGTTTACGCAAGAGCGACGTCGTCACGCAATTGCATTTGGAAGACGCCGTGAGCCGCCTGGGCGGCGACGAATTCACGGTGTTGCTGACCGATCTCCGCCAGGAGCAGGACGCGGCCGATGTGGGCCGGCGGATTTGCGACGCGTTGTCCCATCCATTTACCTTGCAGGGTCATGAAGTGGTGGTGACCACCAGTATCGGCATCACGCTCTACCCCAAAGACGGCGACAATCTGCACGTGCTGCTCAAAAACGCTGACGTGGCGATGTATCACGCCAAGGCCGGAGGCCGGAACAATTATCAGCTGTACAACCCCTCCATGAACACCGAAACCGTGGAACGGTTGAACCTGGAGCAGGAGCTGCGCGCCGCCCTGGAGCGGCAGGAGTTCCTGCTCTATTATCAACCGCGGATTGAAATCGCCACCGGCGCGGTCGTCGGGATGGAGGCGCTGATCCGCTGGCAGCATCCGAAGCGGGGCCTCATCAGCCCGGGCGAATTCATCCCCGTGGCCGAGGAGACCGGCCTGATCATGGACATGGGCAAATGGGTGTTGCAGACCGCCTGCGCGCAGAACAAAGCCTGGCAGGAGGCGGGGCTGGCCCCGATTCGGGTGTCGGTCAACCTGTCCAACCAGCAATTCAAGCAACGGGACCTGGTCAACATCGTCGTCAATGCCCTGGAAACCTCCGGACTGGCGCCCGAATATCTGGAATTGGAAATTATGGAACGCATCATGATGCAGGACAAAGCATTGGCCAAGCGGATGCTGCATGAACTGCACGAAATCGGCGTCCGGTTGTCGATGGACGATTTTGGCATGGGTTATTCCTCCATCAGCAATCTCAAGTCCTTTCCGCTGGACCTCATCAAGATTGATCATTCCTTCGTCAAGGAAATGGCGATTGATGCCGATGCGGCCGCCATCGTGTCGTCGATCATCGCCATGGCCAAAAGCCTGAAGTTGCGGCTTAGCGCCGAGAGCATCGAAACGGAAGCGCAACTGGCCATGCTGCGCGAGCAGGGATGCGATGAAGCCCAGGGCCATTTGTTCAGCCGCGCCTTGTCGGTGGAGGAGGCGCGGGCATTTTTGGCGAACGGGCAGGCCGCGGGCGGCGCCGGCCAACGCTCCAGCCGGGCCGGCGCCCGGCCCGGCGAGGACGGCCGCGGAAGGGTGGCGGACTCATGAGTCTGCAACGGTTGGCGGTGTTCCGAAATTTAAAAATGCGGACCAAATTGCTGACCGGATTCGCTCTCATTGCGTTCTTTGTGGCGGGCATGGGCATCATCGGCAGCCATCGTGTGCAACGCGTCAGTGAGGCGTTTCATGAGATCGTGAATTTCAATATGAAAGAGATTCAATCGCTGTTGGAGATTAAAAACGCGGCGTTTGAGATTGAGACGCAAACCGTGGGGCTCGAGCTCACGGACGGGAAGATGTTCGAAGAGGGAGTGCTGGCAGCGGACAAACAGAATAAATTGGTGGAAGGCGTGTCGACACTGGAACGGCTGGTCGAGGGCTACCGCCAGTCACGCTCCCAGGTGCAGCGGGACGCGGGAGCAGAAAAACAGGCGGGCCCGAGCATTGAGCGGATTTACGAAGCGAAAACCATGGTCATCGGGGCGGTCATGGATTTTCTTCGGGCCAAAGAGCGCGGGCTCTCCGGCGCCCGGCTGTCGAGTCAACGGGTGGATCTCGAAGCGGCCCGAGACCTGCTGAAATTGGCGATCAACGAGGCGATCCAGTATGAACTGGACGAGTTGGAACAAGCCAAGCAAAAGGCCGATGAAACAGTGACCAAAACCTTGTTGATTAATCTGCTGATGTCGGTTGCTGCGGTCGGCTTGGCCATTCTGATCGGATTGGTTCTGACCCACCTCATTGTGAAGCCCGTCGTCGGGTTGAGAAACGCGGCGCAGGAAATTTCCCGTGGCCGGTTGGATGCGCGCGTCGATGTGATGTCCCGCGACGAGATCGGGGAGCTGGGCGAGGGTTTCAACGCGATGGCCGCCCAGGTGCAGCAGGAGATGTTTGAGCGTCGGCGGGCGGAGGAAGAGCAACGGGCCCTCGCCGACAAGCTGATGCATAGTAATCGCGAGCTGCAGGCTTTTGCCTACATCGCGTCGCATGACCTGCAGGAGCCTTTGCGCAAAGTAACGACCTTCGGCGACCGCCTGAAGGTCAAATGCGCCGATCAGCTGGACGAGCAGGGGAAGGACTATTTGGAGCGGATGCAAAACGCCGCCAAGCGGATGCAGACGCTGATCAATGATCTACTGAACTTTTCACGCGTGACGACCCAGGCCAAGCCCTTCACCACGGTCGACCTAGCCGCGATTGCCCGCGAGGTTGTCTCCGATCTTGAGATCAAGATCGAGCAGACGAAGGGGCGGGTTGAGATCGGCGCCCTGCCGACGATCGAGGCCGATGCCCTGCAGATGCGCCAACTGATCCAAAATCTGCTCGGCAACGCGCTGAAGTTCCATAAAGATGATGATCCCCCGGTGATCAAGATCGGCGGCGCCTTTCTTTCGGCCGAAGAGGGCGGCCTAGGCAGCGGGATCTATCGGATGACCGTGCAGGACAACGGGATCGGGTTCGAGGAAAAATATGTCGAGCGGGTATTCGGGTTGTTCCAGCGGCTGCATGGCCGCAAGGAATATGAGGGAACGGGGATCGGTCTGGCGA